>CAZLPR010000106.1:1353-6722 GCA_964561415.1 uncultured Dechloromonas sp.
GCGGCGATTCCGCGCCAGCCGTTCGATGCAGAAGCCCATGAGTACCATTTCCCCAGCGTGATCACCGCCAAACTCGCCATTGCGGATGATCTGGCTAGGCCGCTGGCCAAGCTTCCGCCGGCCGACCGCGCCTTCATCGACCAGGTGCTGGCCGAAACGCTGACGCGCCGGGTTGTCCTGGCACGCGTTCGAGATTATTTCCGACAACACCAGCAAACAGGAGACGGACATGCGAGTTGAAGTGATGCAGCATTTCGGGTTGACCGTGCCGCTCAGCCAGGCGGGCTATTACGAGACGGCCCACCATAAGGACTTGATGAAAGATGTCCGGGGTGCGATCAACGAAGGCCGCCTGATTGCCATCTGCGGCGTCATCGGCAGTGGCAAGACCGTGATGCTGCGTCGGCTCCAGCAGGTGCTGGAGGACGAGAAGAAAGTTACCGTGTCGAAATCGCTGGCCATCGAGAAGCACAGTATCAAGCTGGCCACCTTCATCGCCGCCCTCTATTACGACTTGTCCACCGAGAAACAGGTGCGCATTCCCACCCAGGGTGAGAAACGCGAACGCGACTTGCGCGAACTGGTCCGCAAAAACAAGCGGCCGGTTGCGCTCTTTGTCGATGAGGCCCACGACCTGAACGGTCATACTCTGACCGGCCTGAAGCGCCTGATGGAACTGGTTGAGGATGGCGACGGCCGCTTGTCGGTGGTGCTCGCCGGCCATCCCAAGCTCCGGAACGACCTGCGCCGACCGACCATGGAAGAAATTGGCTATCGTACCGACGTATTCTCCCTGGATGGCATCGCCGGGAGCCAGCGCGAATATATTCACTGGCTGCTCGATGCCTGCACCGGGCACCAAGCAGCGGCCGAACCAATCCTGACCGAGGAGGCCATCGACCTGCTCGCCACCAAGTTGCGCACGCCACTGCAAATCCAATTGCACTTGACGCTGGCGCTTGAAGCGGGCTACCAAGCTGGCGAGTGCCCGGTATCGGCGGAAGTCGTTGAATCGGTCCTGTCGCGGCAGATTGACGATCTGGAACCCACCCTGACGCGCCATGGCTACCGCATCAAAGACCTGGTGGAGCAATTCGACGCCAAACCTGCCGAGATCAAAGCGATGTTCAACAATAGCCTGGAGCCGGCGCGAGTTGCTGAGCTTCGCGAAAAAATGCTGTATGCCGGCCTGCCCATTTGAGGCCCGTCATTTGCAGTTATTGTGAGTCCTCCGCGATGGAATGCGAGCCGGCGCGGCTGAATGCAAGCTCATTTGCAGATAATGTGAGCACGAGCACCGCATCATTTGCACTTAATCTGAGCCGGAAATCACGTTGAATGCGAGCCCGGCCGATTTCAAATGCGAGCCGCTACAATTACCGCTTGAATGTTACTAATCAGGAGGCCGGCATGTCTGAATGGGTAAGAGAACACTTTCGTGACGCACAGCATGCACGAGATACCATAGCCTTCAGCTCTTTAACTCTCGGGGCAATTGGATTCCTGATGGTGCTTGGCTGTGTTCTACAGACCCATTAACTAGTTTGGCGGCCATCCTCAAGGCCGTGCGGTTCTTGGCGGCGCATGATAGTTGGTCGGTGCAGAAGACATCTCACGATGAGGCGCTTGCCAAGACTGCAGATGCAGTGCCAGCCTCCTCCGTCACCGCTTTTATAGCAAAACAAACTTGCTTTGCAAGCAGGGGGTTTGACCGTATAGCCAACCAGCGGCGCTACAGCCGGGTCTTAGGCCCTCAAAATACTGTAAGCACCAAGAAGCTGGAAAACTGACCTTCTCCGGCGCAAGAACAGAAAGCCCCTCGATGTGAGGGGCTTTGCTTTTGGGCATCCAGGAAATAGCCGCAGAGTAAGCGAACCAGCCGATGCATCAGGCGCCTGCTCGCTCTCCTCGGTTAGAAGTGCTGAAAAGGATTTTTCCGCGGCTTCTTACGCGGCACGCCCTGAAAACGGGTGGCATCAAATTGGGTGCGCTGCGCCAGCAGTTCATCACCATCGATGCGCTCTGCCAGGCTTTTGATGTCGTGGTCCGACACTCCTGCTTGTTCGAAGTGGGCTTGCCAAGTGTTCACGACGTCGATGACAGCATCGACTTCGGCAGCAGCCTCCGCAGGCAACAGGCCAAATGCTTCGCACTGCGACATCGCATTCTCCAACGTCGAGTCCCGACCGTGTGTGCCGCATATGAACTCTTGGTAGCCCTGCCCTGAGTTGGTCGGCAAGATGTCGTAGGCTGGTGCCAGCTTCAGGCGGCCATAATCAAATGGATTAGCGACCAGAAGCGAGTGGTTCTTCTCATGGTCATCCGTATTGTCGACCAGAATATTGAACACCATGCGGCGAAAGAGCTCCCGCGCATCCCTCTGGTTGATGTCATCCTGGGCGATTCCCACCCGTCGGAGAATGCGCGCCAACTCGGGGTAGCCCATCTCGGGCTCAGCACCGGACGCAGTGGCCGCCCGGATAGCGGTGCCTGCCGAGATGCTGTGAATCCGCCTCCCCTGCTCCCGGTCAAATCGACGAATCGCAATCGCATTTGCGTCAGCAAGGTGTATGACCTGTGTCTTGGCAACGGTGATACCTGCTTGTGCGGCCAGCGTCATCGTTGCATGCTCAATGAGCGGCGTATCGACAGGCTCATTGTTGAAGAACTTTATGACCCATTGTTCACCGTCAATGTCGATGAGTGCTTTGGGCTTCGCGCCGCCCAGCGGACTACCTCCGCCAGCGATTATCTTGGCTTCCAATGCGCTGAGAGGCTCCGAAGCTTCAATCTTGGCTACCACCTCGCTGAGCTGCTGCGCTTCCTCCAGTCGGGGCAGCGCTCCTCCGATTCGGGGATTGTATGTGGCAGCTGAGGTGGAAACTCCCAAAGCACCAAAGCGGTCGTCGCCCGCGAAGTAGAGATACTCCATCAAGGAGAGGCGCTTGGGCTTATCTACAAAGCGGATGACTTTTTCCCCCCAACGGTCCGGCCGCGCGTCATCAACCGCACCGACGGCACGTTGCGTATCAGTGCCCAAGCGACCTGGTGGCAAGAACTCGGTATCAACTAGAGGAAGGTCTTCGCTCAAAGCGAATCCGTTGGCCAGCCAATCTTCGCTGTAGTGCAGCGAGACGCCTTTACCGGCGGAAACCAGTTTCAGCGCGCCGATGTAACGCGGTGTTGTCGGGTCGCCCAAGAACCAGAGGTACAAGTCGTCTAGTCGCATCTCAATTCTTCTTCGCCCGAACACGTGCCTCCGCGGAGGCCTGAGCTCGAGCACGCCCAAGCTCTACGGCTTCACGAACCTCCATCTCAATCGCACCTTGGTCATGTTCAGGTGCGGCGAGATTCCGTAGTTCCCCATCACGATTGAGAAGCCAGAGAGCTGTTGCGACGATGCCAATGCCTACGCCCGGGTCACCGGACTCCAACCGTTGCAGCGTGGGCACCGAAACACCCATGCGTTTCGCCCAGGTCTTCAGCGATTCCTTGCGACGCAAGCGGGCCACAGCCAAGTCGGCGCCAAGCTTTTCAATAGCGGCCATGGTTGCGGGCGGGAGTTGCAAAAGGGCACGAGCAGTTTTTGGCATACACATAGAGTGTAGTTAAAGTTGATACTTCGTCAACATCTATATGTATTCTTGTGCTCAAAATAACTTCTCGTGTCGTTCGATAGGATTTTGGATTACATAGAAAATCGGACACGCCTCAATTGCGGCACCCGGCCAAAAGGCGACGGTTGGGGTAGTCATCCAATTTCGATAGTAGCGGCTTCAGCTGATGTGGCTGAGTGTCTGGTATTCGACTAGCAATTTGATGCCCTCGCTGCCTCTACCCGGCCATAAGCCGCCGGTCGGAGGTGCTATCCAATTTCAATAGTTAGGGCGTCCTGCGCCCCTAGCGAATGGCCGGTATTCGGCGAGCAAATTGGCGCACTCACTGCCTCGACCCGGCCAAACGGCGACGGTCGGGGCCGCTTATTGCGTCAACATGGGGCGCCTGATAAAGCCAATCGGAACAATCGAGGTAACTTTTGCTTTTGCAATTGCAATTGCCATTGCCATGGCCGCGTTCGCGATTGGGTGGCTAAAAGTTCATAAATTGAGCTGTTCTTGCCACAATCAAGCGAGTTAAGACGGATTGAGAATTGGTAGCACGTCCACGAAATCTCTGTGCATCCGCCTTACTTGCACCATGTTCTCGGACACGCCTGTCAGAATGGATTGGAGCTGTACAGCTAATGCGACTACGAAGGATAGGAAATCCAAAGGGCTTTCGGGAAGTATGGTGATGCCGGGTGTAGCCGTCAATCGCCGCTTTCGAGCCGGCATGCATCACGATTCGCAGAAAAGCCTTCCGAATCGCACCCCGAGCACAGCCTGATGCCTGGAGAGTGGCCACCGGCAGCCACTCTTCAGGCATCAGGCACGAGCTTTCCCCCTTCCATCTACCGTACCAGGCGATGCGCTGATCGAACTCGATCTCCGGTGTGGACTGGGCTGACGAATCCCACTGAGGATCGTTCTCCGCCTGTTCCGCAGCCGCTGCCGCCTCCCACAGCGGTGGCCCGCGCGCCGGGGCGATGCGCGGTGGCTGGGTGGATTCGCCGATGTGGTCGAGAACCTTGCCCACGGCAGAGAGATCATTGACGAAGGCGATGATGCGCATGGATGCGTGGCAGATCGGGCATTGCAGCGGAAAAGCCTCGTAGATGCGCGCCAGCAGCATCGCCCACAGATACCGGGCCACAGCACGATGACGGGGCTCTTCGCGGGATGCCGCAGAAGTCGGCGCTGGCGGGACGGCCGTCACCACAGCGCGTAGCGATGCATTGGGCGCCAGCACGCCGTAATAGCGATGACGATGGGCCCTTGGTGGCGGCACCAGCGCGGCGATCTTGTCGATCAGTTCGAGTGGCGTCAGCACCAGCGCCGCAGGGCGTGTGCCGGGCGCTGATCCACGCACCGTCTTGGGATTGCGGTGTTACGTCCGCCTGTCTGCCAGGCATATGAAGCCCCCTTGTCACGCGGACAATGAGGCAGAAATCAGAAACGCTGCCTGAGGCAAGCCGGGACGATGCCGACGCAAGATGGGCCGGGAATCCTTTGCTATCGTGGGAAGTTATCGAGACAACCCTGACAGTAAAGGCCCCAGCCCATGAGTCGCATTGTAGCGAGCGTCACCCCCCTTGAGCAGCATATCGAGGCGGTCGAGCAGACGCCGGAGATCTACCGACCGCAGTCCTGTCCGCACTGCGGCATCAAGATCGTCTGGCAGCACGGCTGCTACACCCGGAAGGCGGATCGGCGGCAGCAAAGCGAGGGATCGCTCAATCCGGTACCGATTCTGCGTTACCGCTGCTCGGC
>CAZLPR010000107.1:0-6687 GCA_964561415.1 uncultured Dechloromonas sp.
CGGTGACCCAGCCGCGGCCTTTGCCGCGCAGGAAGGGCGGAACATTTTCCTCGATGCTGGCGGTGCATAACACCTGAGTATCGCCCATTTCAACCAGTACCGAACCTTCAGCGTGGCGGGTGAAGTTGCGGGTCAGGCGGATCAGGCGAAGCTGGTCGGAATGGCGTTGGCTCGGGCGCATGGCTTTCCTTATTTTTTCGGATTGTATTTGTCGATGGCGTTGCGGATTTCCTCAATCGCCTTTTCAATTTCGTCTTCGGAGAGATCGCTCTTGTAGGCGGGGTTGCGGCCGAACTCTTCAAGGCGGGTGGTGACTTCGTCCTGGGTCATGCTCAGGGTCGATATTGCGCTGCTGGCTTCCTCAATATAATTATCTTCCCAGCGTACGGCGACGACCGAGAGATTGTCGCCATGCGGCCCGGCTTTGACTTCGGCTTGCGCCAGCAACGTTGGGACAGCCTGCAATAAATTGGCGCCTTTTAAGGTGACGGCCATCTGTTCACCGGAGGTGACTCCCCATAACCCGTCGGTGGATAGCAGCAAGATGTCGCCGTGTTCGAGCGGCGTCTTGCGGGAAAATTCGATTTCCGGTGGCGTCGGGCTGCCCAGGCAACTGTAAATCTTGTTGCGGTCCGGGTGCACCGCCGCCTGCGCCTCGGTAATCATGCCTTCTTCAACGAGCAGGCGGATACGCGAGTGATCGCGGGTTTGGGCGATGACCCGGCCGGCCCGCATGAGGAAAAGCCGGGAATCGCCAGCATGCGCCCAATAAGCGATATTGTTCTGTACCACGCAGGCAACGCAGGTCGTGCGCGGCGAGTCTTTCAGTTTGTGGCGCCCGGCGTAATCGAGAATCGCGTGATGGGCATTGGTCATTCCCTTCTGTAGAAAGCGGAAAGGGTCGGCGAGCAAGGACCGGGCTTCCCGTTGAAAGGCGTCGGCCAGCGACTGGACGGCAATCTGCGAGGCAATTTCGCCGTAATGATGCCCGCCCATGCCGTCGGCGATGACCATCAATAAAGCGTCGCGGGAATAGCAGCAGGTCGTTCGGTCCTCATTGTTCGAACGTCCACCCTGACGACTTTCCTGATAAATGGTGAATCTCATTTGATTGGTTTCCGGAGGGTTTCAACAAGGCGGCCCAACCAGGTTGGGCTGGCTTTTGGCGGCGGCGGTGTGACGGCTTCAACCAGGGCTTTCTGCAAGGCGAAAACACTTTGCGGCCGGTAAAGGTGATTAAGGTTCAGGCACCAGTCAATGATTTCCAGCATGCGATCGGAAAACTGGCCGTCCCAGCGCATCATTGCCGGCACCAGGACGTCCTTTTGCAGACGCTGGTCAGCCGCCTGCGGCGCACTGCCGGCCAGGCAGGCGTACATCGAGGCGCCAACGCTGTAAATGTCGCTCCATGGGCCTAAATCCTTGCGTGGGTTGTAGTGCTCCGGCGAGGCAAAACCGGGGGTGTACATCGGCTTCAACATGGGTTGATCGCTGGACAACGTTTGCCGGGCGGCACCGAAATCGATCAGCACCGGCGTGTTGTCGGCGCGTAGGTAAATGTTGGACGGCTTCATGTCGAGATGCAGCAGTTTGTGTGAATGGACTTCTCGCAGACCATTCAGCATGCGGGTGAAAACGCCGCGCATAAAGCGTTCGGAAATGTGGCCTTGATGTTTCTGGATGAACTCCTGCAAGGTGCGGCCTTGTTCGTATTCCATGACCAGATACACGGTGTCGTTGGCCCGGAAGAAGTTCAAAACGCGGATCACGTTCGGGTGCGACAGGCGGGCCAGGGCGCGGCCTTCCTCAAAAAAGCATTTCATGCCGTAACGGAAGGCGCCGATGTGGTCGGCGGTGATGACTGGTTTGGTCTCGCCTCTGCCGCGCAAAGCCAGGCTGTTGGGAATGTATTCCTTGATCGCAACCTGTTTGCCGTCTGGGTCCGTGGCGAGGTACACGATAGTAAAACCGCCGAGCGAAAGCTGGCGGTCTATCGTGTAGTCTTCCAGCTGGTGACCGCTGGGTAGCGGCTCATTGGCTTGTTGCGCCATGTATCTCGCGGTTATGATGCAAATTCAGGCATTTTCGGGCGTGTTGTCCGACCTGTAAAGCCGGAGACTCCCAATAATGATTTCTAGTATGACTGGTTATGCGGTGAAAACGCGCGATGTTGAGCGCGGCTCGCTGCAACTTGAACTTAAAAGCGTTAATTCACGCTACCTCGATTTCCATTTTCGCATCACCGAAGAGTTGCGCGGGTTGGAAATGCCCCTGCGCGAACTGCTGACAGCGCGCCTTTCGCGCGGCAAGGTGGAGTGCCGGCTCGCGTTTAACGCCAGCACGGCGCGTGGCGAGCAATTGCAACTCAATGCCGACTTGCTCGGTTCACTGAAAAGCCTGAGCGACCGCGTGCGGAGCGAAATGCCGGAAGCCAAGGCGCTATCGGTCAACGACGTGCTGCGCTGGCCGGGGATGTTCGGTGACCAGAGCATCGATTTTGCCGCGTTGACGCCGGTGGTTCTGGCGCTGGCCCGTGAGGCGATTGACGACTTCACCGCGACGCGGGCTCGCGAAGGTGAAAAACTGGCCGCGATGATGGTTGACCGCGTCAATGCCATGCGCCAGATCGTTCGCCAGGTGGCGCCGCGCATTCCCGAAGCGCAGCAACTCTTCACCGAAAAATTGCGCCAGCGTTTGCAGGAGGCGCTGGGTAATGCCAGTGATGACCGCATTCTGCAGGAAGTGGCCGTCTTTGCGACGCGGATAGATGTGGCCGAGGAAATCAGCCGCCTGAGTACCCATCTCGATGAAGTCGAACGCGTCTTGATGCAGGGCGGGGCGAGCGGCAAGCGGCTTGACTTTTTGATGCAGGAATTGAACCGCGAGGCCAATACGCTCGGCTCCAAATCGGCGATCACCGAAGTTTCGCAGGCAGCAATGGATCTGAAATTGCTGATCGAGCAGATCCGCGAACAGGTGCAGAATCTGGAATGATCGTTCAGCCCGTTTCCGGGTGAGTCACCGCGTCAAAAAGCCCCCTGGCTACAGGGTTTTTTAATGTTTTGCCCTTACGTTTATGGTTAGAACCTGCCATGCCTGGAAGTCTCTACGTCGTCGCCGCACCTTCCGGTGCCGGTAAAACCACATTGGTTCGTCTGCTCCTTGAAAAGGAGCCGGATGTTCATCTGTCGATCTCCTTTACGACCCGCGATCCGCGGCCGGGTGAGCAGCACGGGCGGGAATACCGGTTTGTCGATACCACAGAGTTCCGCGCCATGATCGAGCGTCAGGAGTTTCTCGAGTGGGCCGAAGTGCATGGCAATTTCTACGGCACTTCGAAAAAGTGGATTGCCGACCAGTTGACCGCAGGCGCCGATGTTTTGCTCGAAATTGACTGGCAGGGCGCGCAGCAGGTGCGTTCGATCTTTCCGGCTGCGATCGGTATTTTCTTCCTGCCGCCGTCGATGGAGGAATTGACCCGCCGTTTGACCGGACGAGGGACCGACAGCGCCGACGTTATCGCCCGCCGATTGGCCGCTGCACAGGCCGAGATGCGCCATGTCGGGGAATTTGACTATGTTATTATCAACGACCAGTTAGCGCAGGCGCTGGACGATTTGCGTGCCGTGGTACGCGCTTCCCGCCTGAGCTTTGGGGTCCAGCGTGCGCGTCACGCTGCCCTTTTTGCACGAATGATCTGATTTGAGGTTCCAAATGGCCCGCGTTACCGTTGATGATTGCATGAAACGTATTCCCAACCGCTTCCAGATGACTCTGGCCGCCGCTCAGCGCGCTCGCCAGATCGCCAACGGCGCAACGCCGCTGGTCGAGCCGGGTCGCGACAAGCCGACCGTGATTGCCCTGCGCGAAATGGCGCTGGGTAAATTCGGCGTGGAAGTCCTTACCCGCGGTCAGTCCTGACCTTGCGGGCGGTGAAGACTGATGGATTCCGTGCCGTCACCTCAGCTGCCCGCCTGTGATGAACCCGCTTATCGGGTTTTTCTCGATAGCCTCGATTATTTAGCCCCGGTTGATGTCGCGCGGATCAAGGCAGCGTATGCCTTTGCCGCGCTTGCCCATGCGCACCAGAAGCGCATGTCGGGCGAAGCTTATATTACGCATCCGCTCGCTGTGGCCGGGGCCATTGTCGAGTGGCGCATGGATGCTGACGCTATCGCCGCAGCCTTGCTGCATGACGTGCTGGAAGATACCGGCACGACCAAGCATGAGTTGGCCGAATTGTTTGGCAAAGAGGTGGCCGAACTGGTTGATGGCCTTTCCAAGCTCGACAAAATGGAATTTGCTTCCTATCAGGAAGCCCAGGCCGAAAATTTCCGCAAGATGTTGATGGCGATGGCGCGCGATTTGCGCGTCGTGCTGATCAAGTTGGCCGACCGCCAGCACAATTTACAAACGATGTCTGCCATGCGCCCGGACAAGCGGCGGCGCATTGCCCACGAAACGCTGGAGATTTACGCGCCGATTGCGCTGCGTCTGGGTCTGAGCAAGCTTTACCGCGAGTTGCAGGACACCTCCTTCCGGCTGATTTATCCGCATCGTGCCGAAGTGTTGGCCAAAGCGTTGAATGCGGCGCGGGGCAATCGCAAGGAATTGCTGGTCCGGATCTTTGACGGTATTAATGAAAAGCTGACCAGCGCCGGACTGAAAGCGGAGGTCTTTGGTCGCGAGAAGAGCCTGTATTCGATTTTTCGCAAGATGAAGGACAAGCATCTTTCGTTTTCGCAGGTGCTCGATATTTATGGTTTTCGCGTCGTCGTCCAGAATGTGCCGACCTGTTATCTGGCACTCGGCGCGCTGCATGGTTTGTACAAGCCGGTGCCGGGTAAGTTCAAGGACTACATCGCGATTCCCAAGGCGAATGGTTACCAGTCCCTGCATACGACGTTGATCGGCCCTTATGGCACGCCGGTTGAGGTGCAGATACGGACCCAGGACATGCACCATGTCGCGCAGGAAGGAGTCGCCTCGCACTGGTTGTACAAAGATATGGAAGAAAGCGGCGCCGATCTGCAGATCAAGACGCACAAGTGGCTGCAGTCGCTGCTTGAAATGCAAACAACTGATTCGGCGGAGTTTTTTGAAAACGTCAAGATCGACCTTTTCCCGGATGAGGTTTATATCTTTACGCCTAAGGGCAAGATCATGGCGATGCCGATGGGGGCAACCGTGGTCGATTTTGCCTATGCCGTGCATACCGATGTCGGTCATCATTGTTCGGCTGCGCGGGTGAATCACGAACTGGTGCCGTTGCGGACGGTGTTACGCAATGGCGATCTGGTCGAGATTATTACCTCGACGCAGGCCAGCCCTAATCCGGTCTGGCTGAGCTATATAAAAACCGGCCGGGCGCGCAGCAAGATCCGGCATTTCCTGCGCACCATGCAGAATGAGGAGTCGGCTCGTCTGGGTGAGCGTTTGTTGCGTCAGGAATTGCTCTCGCTCGGGGTCGTGCCAATTTCGATTCCGGCCGATGCCTGGGATCAACTGATCAAGGCCGGTGGCCAAAAAACGCTGGAAGAGCTTTATACCGATATCGGCCTCGGCAAACGCTTGCCTTCGGTCGTGGCTCGTCGCCTGTTGGCCCGCGAGGATATGGTGCCGCATCAGACGAGCAACATGACGCTGGCCATTCACGGTACGGAAGGCATGGCGATTCAACTGGCGCGCTGCTGCCAGCCGATTCCGGGCGATCCGATTATTGGCTCGATCAAGAAAGGCAGTGGTTTGGTGATTCATACTCACGATTGCCCGATGATCCGCAAATCCCGTTCGAGCGATCCGCAAAAATGGATCGATGTGGAATGGGAGCCGGAAGAGGGCAAGCTATTCGATATTCGCATCAAGGTTGAAGTCAAGAACACGCGCGGGGCGCTGGCTCAGGTCGCTGCCGCGATCGCCGAGGCCGGGTCGAATATCGAGCACGTGGCGATGGATGCCGATCCGGAACAGTTGTTTACGCTGCTCCGCTTCACCATCCAGGTGGCGCACCGCACGCATCTGGCGGCGGTGATGCGTGGCATGCGCCACATTCCAGAGGTCACGCGCATTGTTCGCGAAAGGGGCGAGGCTTGAGCCTGAAAGCCTCGCTTGCCCCGTCACCATTGAGGTTCGGCGCTTGAAGGTTCTCGTCCTGGGCGCTGGCGTTGTCGGTACAACCACAGCCTGGTATCTGGCTCAGGCCGGGCATCAGGTGACGGTGGTGGACCGCCAGCCGGTGGTCGGCAATGAAACCAGTTTCGCCAACGGCGGCCAGATATCGGTCTCGCACGCCGAACCCTGGGCCAATCCGCATGTTTTGCCGCGCCTTCTTAAATGGCTCGGTCAGGAAAATGCACCGCTTCTCTGGCGGTGGCGGGCTGATCCGGCGCAACTGGCCTGGGGCTTGCGTTTTCTTGTTGAATGCCTGCCCGGCCGGACGCGACGCAATATCGCGGCGATTGTTGCCATGTCGCTCTATAGCCGTAGCCGACTGCGTACTTTACGCGCTGAACTGGGTTTGCAATACGATCATCTCGAACGCGGCATTCTGCATATTTATACCGATAGTGAAGAGTTTGCGGCGGCGATTCAGGCGGCGAAGGTGATGCGTGAATTCGGTTTGGATCGCAATGTGGTTGATGTCGAAAACTGTCTGAAAATCGAGCCGGCGCTGGCCGATGCCGCGCC
>CAZLPR010000108.1:0-6613 GCA_964561415.1 uncultured Dechloromonas sp.
TCGATACCGGGAATGATCAGACCAAGTGTCATGCTGACCGTTGAAAAGCTAAGCCCGCCCCAGAAGAGCCAGCGGAATTCGCCGCTATCCAACTGCTGCCGCTCGCGCCAGACAAAGACGAGCAGGGCGCCATAGAGGCCGAAAATGGCGCCGGAAGCGCCGCCGGAAACCGCTTCGTTGCCCTGCACCGCTAACGACAGTAAATTGCCGCTCAAGCCGCTGCCTAAATAAATCATCACGAAACGCCAGTGGCCGAACATGCGCTCGACCAATTGCCCGCTGTCCCACAGCGCCCAGAGATTCATCACCAGATGGAGCAAGCCGAAGTGGAGAAACAGGGCGCTGCCCAGTCGCCACCATTGTCCATCTTGCGTCGCCGGGCCAAAGTTGGCGCCCCAGGCCAGTTGCACGCCGCTTTGTGAATTCCACAGGCTGGCGCCGGCGTTCAGCGTGAGCAGGAAAATGAACAGGTTGGCGCCGATCAGCAGCAACGTTACCGGTACATGCGCGGCCTTGTCCTGCAGCCGGTCGTAGAGGCTGGGCGGCGAAATGGTCGGTGAATTCGGCGGCAAATCGGGCATGGTGAGATCAGGTTCCTGAGTTCGCCATGATAACGAACTGGGGTTCTGGCGCTAGATGGCTGGCGATGAATTGCCGGTCAACGTCGCTGGCGCTAATCATTCGCCGAAACGGAGCGATATACTCAGCGCTCCCCAATCCGGATGACTTTCATGGCCGCTCCGACCGACAACGCCAGCATGGCACTTTTTTGCGATTTCGAGAATGTTGCCCTCGGCGTGCGCGATGCTCAGTATGACAAGTTCGATATTCGCCCGGTGCTCGAACGTTTGCTCGCCAAGGGCAGTATCGTCGTCAAGAAAGCTTATTGTGATTGGGATCGCTACAAGGCTTTCAAATCCGGCATGCACGAGGCTAATTTTGAATTGATCGAAATCCCGCATGTGCGCCAATCGGGCAAAAATTCGGCCGATATCCGCCTTGTCGTCGATGCGCTCGATCTCTGTTACACCAAGTCGCACGTCGATACTTTCGTCATCATCAGCGGCGATTCCGATTTCTCGCCGCTAGTTTCCAAACTGCGCGAAAACGCCAAGCGGGTGATTGGTGTCGGCGTCAAGCAATCCTGCTCCGACCTGCTGATCGCCAATTGCGACGAATTCATTTACTACGACGATCTGGTGCGCGACCGCGAGGCTGAACGCAACAATGGCTCGCGTCGTGAAAACCGCGAGCCGGCCCAGCGCCGCACGCCGGAAGAGGAAAAAAGCCGCCGGGAAAAACTCGATGCGCGCAAAACCAAGGCGGTCGAACTGGTTGCCGCCACCTTTGCCGACATCAGCGCCGACCGTGGCGAACAGGAACGCATCTGGGCCTCAGTGCTGAAAGAGGTCGTCAAGCGGCGCAATCCTGGTTTCAACGAAAGCTATTTCGGTTTCCGCAGCTTTGGCAATCTGCTCGAAGAAGCCGCCAATCGCGGGCTGCTCGGTTTTGGCCGCGATGAAAAATCCGGTGCTTATGTGACACGGGCGCAGCCACGCGCCAGTCTGAACGATGCAGAATCGCGGCCGGTTGCTGAGACTGTTGGCGACATGACTGCGGTCATTGAAGCCACGACGCCTGCGACCACAGAGGCAAATGCTGTCCCTGCGGTCGACGGCAAAAAAGGGGCAAAAACTGAGGTGCCAGCCAGCGCCGCGCCATCGTCGCGCCGGCGCGGGCGGCGGACGCGAAAGGAAAGCGACGGCAAGGGGGCGCCGTCGGTGAGCGAAGTTGCTGCGTCGAAAGTGCCCGTCGAACAGGCTGAATCAGCTCAGTCGCCGGAAACAAAGATTGATCTTGAAGGCAAGGCGGTGCCGGAACTTGAGTTGGCGGCTAAGCAAAAGCCTAAGCCGGCTCCTCGCACGCCTCGGCAGCCTCGTCAGAAGAAGCTTGCTGCGTCGCCATTGCCCGTCGAAGCATTGCCGGTCATTGAGGCCGCACCAGCACCGTCACCGTCCGACACACCGAAAAAACGCGCCCCACGGAGTCGTAAAGCCAAGGTGCTTAGCGAATAATCCGAAGTTTGTTGGAGACGCAGCGGCAAGGCGATGCTCGGTCAGTTTTCAGAGGGATGTATCGAATGCGGCAAAATTTTTTCTCGCAGCGCCTGCGCGTCTCTGCGTCGAACGTTCAGCTACTCGCCGCTGGACTCCTAAATTACCTTCAAAAGCTGGCCGCGTAATTCTTCCGCCCGGCGCTGACCGGCGCGGGTCTGGACAATGGCGTGATACCACGGGCCGAATTGTTCGCGCAGCTCTTCCGGCGTTTTGGCGGCATGGGCGGCTTCGACGATATGCAGATGGGCGAACGGGCCGCAGAAGGTTTTCAGCGAATTCATGATGAAGTTTTTCGCCATTTCCATCTCTTTGAGATCCGGTGGGTTGCTCGCCGGGCGGAAGGCGGTGATTGAGGCCAGGGGCTGATCCGAAACCGGTTGTGGCACACCCGTGGCATCCTGAATGCTGAGCAACTCGATGAAACCGGACTCTTCCAGCAGGCCGAGGGTGATTTGCAGATCGCTGACCTGAAGCATGTCGCGCAGTTCGTCGACGGTGCGTTTGCCGTCGATCATGATCAAAACCCGTCGTTGGCGCGGTGTCAGGCCACCCGCTTTGGCGGTGATTTCTTCTTGTCCTTTGGGGGTTTTTGCAAATACTGGACCCATGGTTTGTCTCCGTTGTTTATCTATTTTGTCGGACATTCTAACCGTGGAAAAAGAAAACCCGCCAGGGTTTTCAGGGGTGAGGCAGGCGACAAGCTCAAGCAGCGGCTTGGGTCGGAATCTTGTGACCGTGTCGGGTGATCCGGTTTTGCGAGTCAACGTAGATCAGATCGGGCTCATAGCGCGCCAGTTCGATCTCGTTATAGACGGCAAAGGTGGCGATGATCAGGATGTCGCCCGGTGCGGCGCGACGCGCGGCTGAACCATTCACCGAAATAACACCGGAACCGCGTTCGGCGCGAATCGCGTAGGTGGTGAAACGCTCGCCATTGTTTACGTTCCAGATGTCGATCTGTTCGTATTCCTTGATGTTGGCCGCTTCAAGCAGGTCTTCATCAATGGCGCAGGAACCCTCGTAGTGCAGGTCGGCGTGGGTTGCGGTCACGCGATGCAACTTGGATTTCAGCATTGTTCTCTGCATGGTTTCACTCATCCAGACAGTTAGGGGAAGCGCATTGTAGCGACTAATACTTTGCTGTCAACGCACCTAATTATGGATAACGCGCTGGCGCTAAATCTCAATGTTATCAATGAGCCGGGTGTTTCCCAGGCGGGATGCGGCAAGCACCACCAGCGGGACATCGAGGTCTTTTGGCGCAGCCAGGTCGGACTGTTGCCGCACTGCAACATAGTCGGTTTTCCAGCCGGCTGCGGTCAACGCCGAAATGGCGGCATTTTCCAGTTTCACGGTATCGGTTTCGCCGTTCCGGAGGGCGCTGCGAATTTCATTGAGCAGGCGATAGAGGCGGGGAGCCTCGACTCTTTCAGCTGTGCTGAGGTAGCCGTTGCGTGAGGAGAGCGCCAGGCCGTCTTCGGCGCGCACGGTTTCGCCGCCGATGATCTCGATGGGCAAAGCGAGTTGCCGCGTCATGTTGCGGATGACCATCAACTGCTGGTAATCCTTTTTGCCGAAGAGGGCGGTTTGCGGCTGGACGATGTTGAATAGTTTGAGCACGACGGTCGCGACGCCACGGAAATGGCCGGGGCGGAACTCGCCATCCAGCACGTTCTGGATCGCCGGCGGTTCGACGACATATTCCTGTGGCTCCGGATATAGATCGCTTTCGGTCGGTGCAAACAGGATGTCAACGCCCGCCGCGCTCAGCTTGTCGCAGTCACCCTGAAATGTTCGCGGGTACTGGTCGAAATCCTCGTTCGGGCCGAACTGCAGGCGATTGACGAAGATGCTCGCAACCACGGTGTCGCCATGGTCGCGGGCTTGTTGCATCAGGCTGATGTGGCCGGCGTGCAGGTTGCCCATGGTTGGGACGAAAACAATGCGGGTGCGCTCCTTGAGCGCAGCACGCAGCGCGGCGATGCTGGAAATGATTTGCATGGGCTTAAGCGGCGTAAGTGTGTTCAGAGCCTGGGTAGCTGCCATCCTTGATCGCAGCTACGGCGCGGCAAGCGGCGTCGTGGATACTGCTGGCGCCTGCCATGAAATTACGGACAAACTTGGCTTTTTTGCCCGGTGGAATGTCAAAAGCATCGTGCAGCACGGTGACCTGGCCGGAGGTTTCCTTGCCGGCGCCGATGCCGATGGTGATGATTTGCAGGCTGGCAGTGACTTCGGCGGCGAGCGCGGCGGGAATCGCTTCGAGGACGATCATTGTGGCGCCCGCGTTTTGCAGAATAAGAGCGTCATTCTTCAAGCGTTGGGCCGCCGCTTCGCCTTTGCCCTGGACTTTGTAACCGCCCAGGGCGTGCACCGATTGTGGCGTCAGGCCGAGGTGGCCGCAGACCGGAATGCCGCGCTGAACGAGGAAGGCGACGGTGGGCGCCATGTCCTGGCCGCCTTCGAGCTTGACCATGTGGGCGCCCGCCGCCATTAACGTGACGGCGTTGCGGAAAGCTTGCTCCGGGGATTCCTGATAACTGCCGAAAGGCATGTCGGCAATGATGAACGGGCGGTCGCAACCGCGCTTGACGGCGGCGGTGTGGTAGGCGATGTCGGCAACGGTGACCGGCAGGGTGGTGTCGTGGCCCTGAATGACATTGCCCAGCGAATCGCCGATCAATAGTGTCTCGACCCCGGCGCTCTCGAGCAAACGGGCAAAACTGGCGTCGTAGCAGGTGAACATGACCACTTTTTCCCCTGCTTGATAAAGCTTGGCGAGGTCAGCCTGGGTCAGGCGGCGCGTGATGGTTTGGGCAGACATGGTTGGCTTTTTTCAAGTCCTGAAGACGAAATAGACGGCGCCAAGGATACACAGGGCGGCCCATAAATAGTCAAGCTTGAGGGGTTGGTCCATATAAAAAACGATAAAGGGGACGAAGACAATCAGCGTGATCACTTCCTGCAGAATTTTCAGTTGGCCCAGGTTCATTTCGCTATGGCCGATGCGGTTGGCCGGCACCTGAATCAAATATTCAAACAGCGCAATGCCCCAGGAGGCCAGCGCCGCGATCCACCACGGCTTTTCATTGAGATGCTTGAGGTGCGAATACCAGGCGAACGTCATGAAAACGTTCGATAGAGCCAATAAAACCACCGTCTGCCAGAGGACGGGGATATTCATGCCGAACAGGTTCACAGTCGGGTAATGCCTTGGTTGGCGACGGCGGGCAGCCAGGCGGCAATGTGGCCGCGACCGGGGAGCGGCAGATCGGGCGACAACTCGGCCAGCGGCTGGAGCACAAAGGCGCGCAGGTGCAGGCGCGGGTGGGGAAGAGCCAGGCGGGGCAGGTTGATCTGCAAGGTGTTGTAGAGCAGTAAATCAAGATCGAGCGTGCGCGGGCCGTCTTTTTCGGCGCGGATACGACCAAAGCGGGTTTCGATATCGAGCAGCGCATCGAGCAGGGATTCCGGCGCCAGCGTGGTTTCCAGCAGCGCAACGGCATTGATGAAATCAGCCTGTTGGGTATTGCCGATCGGCGCCGTGCGATAAAGCGAGGAGCAGCGAACGACGCGGCTTTCCGGCAGATTGGCGAGGGCGCCGAAGGCGGCGCGAATCGTTGCGATCGGGTCGCCAAGGTTGGCGCCGAGTGCCGCGTAAGCGAGGTTCATTCGGCGTTGCTGCCCCCGGATGGGGCTTCCTTCGCGCTGCGGTCAACGCCGGAATTAGCCGGTTTTTTACGGCGCCGGCGGCGTTTTTTGTCAGCCGCCTGTTCCGGCATCAACATTTCACCCCGTTTAGCGCCGCCAGCATTCTGGAAGTCCGTCCACCATTCGGCCAGCTCCGCATCGAGCTCGCCGGATTCGGCGCGGAGCAGCAGAAAATCGTAGCCGGCGCGGAAACGCGGCTGCTCAAGCAGCGCATACGGACGCTTGCCGGCACGGGCTTCGTAGCGCGGTTGCAGCGCCCAGATATCCTTGATGTCGCCAATAATGCGGCGCGTGATGGCGAGCTTTTCGGCCTGCACGTCGAGCACCGTATCCATCGCCTGATAGAGCGCCGGAATTTTCGCTTCGCCCTTGTCCTTGAGCTTTTCCCAATGCGCCAGCACTTCGTGCCAGAGCAGCGTGGCGAACAGGAAGCCGGGTGAAATACCCTTGCCCTGGCGCACCCGCTCGTCGGTATTGGCCAGCGCCAGCATGACGAATTTCTCGCCCATCGGCTGTTCGAGAATGACATCGAGCAGCGGCAGCAGACCGTGGTGCAGGCCTTCGTCGCGCAACTGGGTAATGCATTTGACCGAGTGGCCGCAGGTCAGCAGCTTGAGCATTTCGTCAAAAAGGCGGGCGGCCGGGACGTTTTCGAGCAGGACGGCCATTTCGCGGATCGGCGCTTTGGCTTCCGGGTCGATCATCAGACCGAGCTTGGCGGCGAGGCGGACGTTCTGTCCCTTCTTGCCGATGGCCAGCGAGAGCTGCTTGTCCTCGACCACCAC
>CAZLPR010000109.1:0-1603 GCA_964561415.1 uncultured Dechloromonas sp.
CTTCGGGGAGTTCGGCCGGGAGGGCGTCATGGGCGACCATCGGCTGCACGCGGCAATGATTTTCCTGCATCAGCGATTTACGGTAATCCCATTCGGGGAGCGTAATGCCGGGGCCGATCGGGGTGTCGTCCTCGGCTGCCGAGGGCAGGTCGAGATCGAATTTGACGCGGGAAACCGCGGTTTCGCCATCGCGGGTCAGCGAGAGTTTGTCGAGGTCATTGGCGACATTTTTGGCGTTGGGGTCTTCCTCGTCGTCGTAGGCGCGGTTGACCCGGACGTATTCGGCCCAGGTGGGCAGGCTTTCGGCGCGGAACATGATGAGCATGGGCGCCTGATTGTCCGGTGTTTCAACCTGTTCCGCCTTGTGCGCCTGCTTTTCGGCTTCGCCACTGCCGCTGCCTTCGGGCGGCAGATGCTCATCCGGGTCGGCCAGTTTGCCGGCAGTTTGATTTCCAGCGGCAATCAGCCAGAGCAGCACGGGCTGGGGCGGGCGGGATTTGCGTGAATTCAGGGGCGGCAGGCCGTCGACCGTCGTCGGATAATGCAGGGCTTGGCGGATGGACAGTTCCTGCGCGGCTTCATCGGGCTGGAGCTGTTCCGGTGCAAGACGGCCGCTGATGTGGGCAGCGACCAGTCGCTCGTAGCGCGGGCGTAAGCCGGGGAAGGTGGTCAGTGCGGTGAGGCTGGCGCGCTGGTTGCGGATAAGCCAGGGTTGGTCGGCAGCGACATCACTGGCCGCCAGCGCGGCAAGCCAGAGGTAAAGGTCACGATTGAGCGATTTTTCCGGGAAAGCGGTGATTTCCGGCGGCAAGCGCAGGGTTTCGGCGTCACGGCGAGCCAGGGCTTGTTTTTCACCGCTGCCGGCAATGCGTTGTAGCCATTTACGTCGGGCGCCGTGCACTTCGCCGGTGGCGGCGGCGACTTTCAGGCCGGGGTCGCCACCCAGTGCACGGAACAGAATGCCGACGGTTTTCTCAACCTCAGCCAGTTTGACCGCCGCTTCCGGATGGTGAGCGCCAGCGTTCTTGGTGACCCAGTTGTGCCAGAGTTTTCCGACAAATTCTTCCATGATTTAAAGTTTCCCGCCGGCGTCTTCGTCGGTATTTGAAAGTGCAGAAAAGCGCGCTTCGTTGCGGCGCGCTTCGTCGTTAATGACCCAGTGCAGCAATTGGCCGTTCGGATTACTGCGGTTAACGGTGTTGCAGGCTGAAATACATTGGCCGCATTGGGTGCACGCGAACATCCAGCGTTTGACATTGCGCGGCTTAAGGCGCATCGGGCAGATGGCGTCGCAGGCCGAGCCGTTGCCGTTCAGGCAAGTGGCGCAGTCGGTCAGGCGTTCGCGCTCGAACCCGACAACCATGGCGTTTTTGTTGGCGATCCAGGCAAAGCTTTGGAAAATGCCGACGGCGCAGGCATAACGGCAAAAAAGGTGGCGTGCAAAGAGAAATTCAAAAGTCAGCACGGCCGTTGCGGCACTGAGAAAAATGACCTCACCGCGATAAAGCGTCCCGGTAAATAGGCCGTGATAGACCTGCATCGGCGGCATCAGATAAGTCAGACCGACCACGGCCCAAGCAAAGGCGAAGGCCATGGCGGCCGG
>CAZLPR010000109.1:1613-6581 GCA_964561415.1 uncultured Dechloromonas sp.
TCAGCCAATAGCGTTTGTCGCGCTTGGCCGGCGTGCCATCCGGCTCCCAGGGCGGGGTTTGTTTTTTGTCCCAGAGGGAATGTTTGCCGGTGGCGATGAGCATTAATTGGTTGATCGTTTCAACGACTGAAAAGTGCGGGCAGAGCCAGCCGCAATAGAGGCGGCCCCATTTCCAGGCAATGGCGATGAGCAAAGCGCCAGCGCCAAGGATGGGCAAAAACAGGTACAAAACGAGGTTGACCGCAGCGGTGCTGGCGTCTACCCGGCCGGCGATCAGATCGTCGATGCCGATATGCCATTGAAAAGTGAGAAAGTAGGCGTGCTTTTCGGTCAGGTCGTAACGTAATAAATCGAAAATCGGGGTCAGCGTAAACAGTACGAAGAAGCCGATCTGGGTCCACAGGCGAGCCCGCTGAAGCGCCGGTTTACTCATTCGAGCGCCGGGCCGATCAGTGGGTAGCGCCAAGTCTGCCCAGCCATTGCTTTGGCCAGCCCAAACATGCCGAACATGACCAATGTCGAGTGGATGCAGGTGAAATACATGATGACCATGACCCAGGTCCATTCCCAGTCAAGGCCGCCCAGGGCAAGAAAAATGATCGAGAGGATGACAATCAGCAGGCCGCCGTAAAGGCTGACGAAGGTGGTTTGCTTCAGGTGTTGACGTGCGAGGGGCGAGGCGCTGTGGCGGTTTTTCAGCCAGAGCCAGAAAAGTATCGCGAAGCTGATACCGGGCAGGAGCAGCAGATTGGCCAAATAAAGCGCTTCGGCGATGACGGCCAATTCGCGGCCGCCATCGTCCGCCGGCTTATCGTCCAAAGGTGGCATTGACGATTTCCATTAACGCCTCAACCGTTTCCTCGTCGTCGGTCAGGCTTTCGACCAGTGCGGCGCGGCAGGCGGCGGTGACGTCGAAACCGGATTTGATCAGCGTGGCGGCGTAAACCAGCAGACGCGTACTGGCAACTTCTTCCAGGTCGCGGTCCTTGAGGGCGCGGAAGGCTTTGCCGATGCCGACCAGACGTTTGGCCAGATCGGCATCACAGCCGGTTTCGCTGATCAGGATGGACTGTTCGCGTTCAATGCTGGGGAAATCAAAACGCATCGAGACAAAGCGTTGGCGTGTCGAGGGCTTTAGACCTTTCATCAGGTTCTGGTAGCCGGGATTGTAGGAAACGACCAGCATGAAATTGGCCGGTGCTTCGAGGGTTTCCCCGGTTCGGTCGATCGGCAGAATGCGCCGGTCATCGGCCAGCGGGTGCAGCACGACGGTGGTGTCCTTGCGTGCCTCGACGACTTCATCGAGATAACAGATGCCGCCTTCGCGCACGGCGCGGGTCAGCGGGCCATCGGACCAATAGGTGCCTTTGTCCGAAATCAGGTGGCGACCGACCAGGTCGGCGGCGGTCAGATCGTCATGGCAGGCCACGGTATAGAGCGGCAGCTTGAGGCGTGCTGCCATATGCGAGACAAAGCGCGTCTTGCCACAGCCCGTCGGCCCTTTGATCAGGAGCGGCAGGCGTTGGTGAAAAGCGTGTTCGAAGAGGGCAATTTCATCGCCAGCCGGTTCGTAAAATGGGAGTTCGGTCATTTGAGAGAGATCCAATAAGCCAACAAAATCATGCTGGAAACGAATATTAGCCAGCCTTCGAGCAGCAGGCGCCACATTAGCGGCGCATCGCGTAGTTCCATGAAATCAAGAATCACCAGTCGGCCCTTGATGAAGGCGATGATCAACATGGCGACAATCGCCGCGGTGCCTGCAGCGCCGACTTCTCCCAGGTACCAGGTCATCAGGGTGGCGATTATAAGCACCGCCCAGGAGCGGTTGGCGGGATTTTTCAGGGCATTCATCATCGCATCACATAGACGAGAGGGAAAAGGATAATCCACAACAGATCAACCATGTGCCAGTAGGCGGCGCCGCTCTCCAGGCCGTGGGCATTCTGGCTGGTGTAGGCGCCTTTGCGCGCCTGCAGCCAGAGCGCGGTCAGAATGACCATGCCGAGAATGACGTGCATGAAGTGGAAAAAGGTCAGCGAGATGTAGAACATGTAAAACGTGTTGGTTGATAACGAAATGCCGGCACCAAATTTTTCAGCATATTCAAAGACTTTGACCACGAGAAAGGCGGCGCCGCAGATAAAGCCAAGGGCGATATTGCGGCTAATTGCTTTGCCATCATCGCGGTGAGCGGCTTGAACCGCCAGTACGACAAACCATGAACCGGTAATCAGCAGCACGGTATTGAGGGCGCCGGCGTTGCGGTCCAAGGTGTGCTGATATTGATTGAACAGTTCAACGTTGCTGGCGCGGGCGAAGGCGTAAGCCGAGAAGAAAACTGCGAAAGCGAGCATTTCGGCGAGGATGAAAATCCAGATCGCCAAGTCGCCGGGAAGGCGCTTGCTCTGTGGCATTTCTGATGGGGCAGCAATTGTCGAGGTCATTGGATAATGATAACGGGACGCATCTTGCCTGCAATTGATCTGCCCCAAAAATGAAAAAAGCGCGGATCTTTCGATCCGCGCCTTGCGAACTATCTCAAGAGGGCTAGATTAAGCCGATTCTTTTTTGTCGCCACCAATGAAGAAGCTGGTGATGTAGAGGATGAGTCCGAGCAGGAAGAACACCCCGCTGATTTCACGTGCCCAGTAGAAGATCGCAATCTTTTCCTGAACCACCATGAATGGCAGCGGCGAGTCGGAGACGCGTTGCAGCCAAACCTGGAGGATGCCGGCAGCCGTCAGGAACAGGGTGATGAACACCATGGCGACGGTCATTAGCCAGAAGGCCCACATTTCAACGACTTGCGACTTGTTGCCATTGGCTGCCCGGCCATTGAGGATGGGCATGGCGTAGGAGATCATCATCAGGACGACCATGGCATAGGCGCCGTAGAACGCCATGTGACCGTGGGCTGCCGTGATTTGCGAACCGTGGGTGTAGTAGTTGACCGGAGCCAGGGTGTGCAGGAAGCCCCACACGCCAGCGCCCAGGAAAGCCATTACGCCGGTACCGAGTGCCCACAGAACAGCTGCGCGGTTCGGATGTTCGCGACGACGACGGTTGACCATGTTGAAAGCAAAGACGGTCATGGCAAAGAAGGGAATCGGCTCCAGAGCGGAGAAGATGGAACCCCACCACTGCCAGTATTCCGGCGTACCGATCCAGAAGTAGTGGTGACCGGTACCGATGAGGCCAGTAATCAGCGTCAGGGTAACAATCACATACAGCCACTTTTCGATCACTTCGCGGTCAACACCGGTGGTCTTAATCAGGACGAAAGCCAGGAAGGAGCCAAGAATCAGTTCCCACACGCCTTCAACCCAAAGGTGCACCGTCCACCACCAGAAGAACTTGTCGAGAACGACGTTCACCGGGTTGTAGAAAGAGAACAGGAAGAAGACGGCCAGGCCCCACAGACCGATCAACAGCACGGTAGCGATCGCGGTTTTCTTGCCCTTCAGCACCGTCATGGTGATGTTGAACAGGAAAGCCAGTGCGACAACGACAATGCCTAGTTTGGTCGGCAAGGGCTGTTCGAGGAACTCCCGGCCCATTGTTTCGAGCAGGTTGTTACCGGTCAGTTCAGCCAGCGTGGCGTAAGGAACGGTCAGATAGCCGACGATGGTTGCGGCACCGGCGACCAGGAAGATCCAGAACATGAGCATGGCCAGCTTGGGGCTGAACAGTTCGGTTTCGGATTCTTCCGGAATCATGAAGTACGCGCCACCCATGAAGCCAAAAAGCAGCCACACGATCAGCAGGTTGGTGTGGACCATACGGGCCACGTTGAAGGGAATTTCGGGGAACAGGAAGTCGCCGAGCACATACTGTGCGCCAAGAATCAGGCCGAACAGGATTTGACCGACAAACAGACCGATTGCCGCGATGAAGTAGGGTTTTGCAACCGCTTGAGATTTATATTGCATGTTCAGTTTCTCCTCTCGATCAGCCTTGGTCGTTGGGCGGCCAGTTAGCATCGTTGATCGAATTGACGTGCTTCAAGAAAGCCACAATGGCGTCCAGTTGCTCGTCAGTGAAATTGAACTGCGGCATGCTGCGGCGGCC
Source organism: uncultured Dechloromonas sp. (assembly GCA_964561415.1). Classification (GTDB taxonomy): domain Bacteria; phylum Pseudomonadota; class Gammaproteobacteria; order Burkholderiales; family Rhodocyclaceae; genus Azonexus. The sequence goes on from CAZLPR010000109.1 coordinate 5,685, forward strand.
AGGAATACCATCTTTTGGACGGCCCTGAATAAAGGCTTTAACGCCTTCATCGCCATAGCGGACGATTACATTGCCCAGTTCAGGGGCAAAGTAGGCGCCTTCACCCATCAGGGTGTGACAACCAATACAGTTACGGGTTTCCCAGAGTTTCTTGCCCTCGGCGATCTGCGGCGTGATGTTTTGCCGCATATCGCGTTTGGGAAGTTGCTGGAGTGTGTCGAAGGATAGCGCCAGAAGTAACAGGAAGAAAAATACAGTTCCCCCGTAGAAAATATTCCGGGCCATTGATTTTGTGAACGTGCCGCTCATTACTTTCCCCCTTTCGGAAATTGTTTGGCCGGGCGATGTTAGTTGTATGGCCTAGTCGGGAGATTTGATGTTGGCTAAAAAGCGCAATGAATTTTGTGCGAATTTCTGCGTTGGCTGGCAAAGACGGCCGATGCCCTGTTTTCTGCCTAAGGCTCTGTTGGCGCAGATTTGAGGCGATTTGCGGCCGGTGGGTAAGACAGGCTGGGGCCGAACTGTTGCTGCGCCCTTAATCGCCTGACTAATACTTGCGACGTATCCCGGCGCTTTTCGGTGTATTGACGCAGCGAATCAATTGTCGTTGCCGAAGGTGCCGATGGGCTGAGTTGTAGTTGAGAAAACTGCGTAAAACTTTCGTCGTAATGCTCAGTGATTTCATGCTCGACGCGTTCGGCCAACTGGTTCAGGGAAAGGCTGTGCTCACGGTCCTGGCGAACGATGTCTTGCCATTTCGTCTGAATGCCGACTTCTGCGCTGAGAAATTGGCTGATCTCCTGACGCGCTGCCACTTCTTCGCTCCAGCGATAGGTCGGCGGTGGTATGTGGGTGGCGAGCAAGCCAATACAACCGGCGAGCAGAACACTGGCAAAG
>CAZLPR010000110.1:0-6563 GCA_964561415.1 uncultured Dechloromonas sp.
GGCCGGCCTGGCCGAAGTGCCGGTGCTGATTCGCAATATTCCGGACGAGCAGGCGCTGGCTATGGCGCTGATCGAAAATATCCAGCGCGAAAACCTTAATCCGCTCGAAGAGGCGCAGGGTTTACAACGTCTGATCGACGAATTCGGCCTGACGCATCAACAGGCGGCGGACGCCGTCGGCCGCTCACGCCCTGCGACCACAAATTTATTGCGTTTATTGCAGTTGACCGCAGCCGTTCAGCAGATGTTGCTGGCCGGCAAGCTCGATATGGGCCACGCCCGTGCCTTGCTGCCGGTGTCAAGCGGTCAGCAGCTTGGTTTGGCGCAGCGTGTCGTGCAAAAAAGTTTGTCGGTCAGAGAAACAGAGCGTCTGGTGCAGCAGTTGTTGAATCCGCCGAAAAGTGTACCGGCGAAAGTCATTGATCGCGACTTGCTGCGCTTGCAGGAAGAGCTGTCGGATGGCTTGGGTGCCAGCGTTTTGATCAAGGCTAACAAGAAGGGTGTCGGCAAGGTGACGATTGATTTTGCGAGTCTGGAACAGCTCGATGGCCTGCTCTCACGAATTCGCCCATAACTCATGTCACTAATCAGAACTATCTGTTTATGCGGGAAAACCCTCAATTTGTCTGTTACAGAAATTGACTCATCTATAAGACTCCGTTACACTCACGCGGTTTTCGAACGAGGCATGTTTTGCATCCGCAGGTAAGCTGGATTCTCAGTCGCCAAGCGGCATTAGCAGTCACTCTGGCAATCATGGTCGGGGTGTTTGCAGATATAAATGCAGCAGTCTCAGTTCTGGTCGGGGGATCAATCGGTTTTGTCGCTAATCTTGGGTACGTCCTGAGAGCTTTGCGAATGAGCGTCGGTAGCGACCCGGTCAAGGTTTATCGAGCGCAGGCTGCTGGAGAGCGACTTAAGTTTGTCCTCACTCTCGGCGGGTTTGCGCTAGTGTTTTTGCAGTACAAGGAGGTGGCTGTGTTACCGCTCTTCCTTGGTTATACATCAACCTTCGTCATCTACTGGCTGGCGTTGCTTAAACGACGTTAAGCGGACTGGAGAAAAAATGAGCGCAGAAGGCGGCACCACTGGTTATATTCAACACCACCTCACCAATCTGGCTGTCTGTGCTGACAGTGCAAAGGTTGATGGGGTTTGTACCGGATTCTGGACCTTTCATTTGGACACGCTACTTGTGTCCGGCATTCTTGGCCTGGTGGTTTTTGGTTTCATGGCTTTAATGGCCAGTAAAGCCACTGCCGGCGTTCCGTCTGGTGGGCAGAATTTCGTTGAAATGGTAGTTGGTCTGGTCGACCAGCAGGTGCGCGATACTTTCCATGGCAAGAGCGCGCTAGTCACGCCGCTGGCCATTACCATTTTTGTCTGGGTGTTCGTCATGAACGCCATGGACTTGATTCCGGTAGACTTCCTGCCCGTCGCGCTCCAGGCGGCAACTGGCAATCATGAAATGCCCTTCAAGTTTGTCCCGACTACCGACCCCAATCTGACATTTGCCATGTCGATCACCGTGTTCTTTATCTCGCTCGTCATGGGCCTGAAAGTAAAAGGTTTCGGTCACTTCATGCATGAAGTGTTTGCGGTCCCATTTGGTCTCAAACTCGCTCCGGTCAACCTGCTGTTCCGTATCGTTGAGGAAATCGCCCGGCCGATCTCGTTATCTCTGCGACTCTTCGGCAACATGTATGCCGGTGAAATGGTGTTTATTCTGATCGCCCTTCTTGGTCTGTACCAGTTGCCCCTGGCTCTGCCCTGGGAGCTGTTCCACATCCTGATTATTACACTGCAAGCCTTTGTTTTCATGATGCTGACTATCGTCTATATGTCGATGGCTGCTGAGTCGCACTAAGTTTTTCCGCTTTCCCGTAGTTTTTTACTTTAACCCTGCAACAAACCAACCTTACTGAGGAGTAAACATGGAACTCGCAACCGTTCTCTCCAACACCGCTATTGCTGTCGCAATCCTGATCGGCGCTGGTGCTCTGGGCACCGCTATTGGCTTCGGTATTCTCGGCGGCCGTTTCCTTGAAGGCGCAGCCCGTCAGCCGGAAATGATCCCTACCCTGCAAGTCAAAATGTTCATCGTTGCTGGTCTGCTTGATGCTGTGACCATGATCGGTGTTGGTATCGCTCTGTTCCTGCTCTTCGCAAACCCGTTCCTGGCTCTGCTGAAGTAATAACCGCGCCCCTGAAACCCATATCACCAGGAGGTTAGCGTGAATATCAACGCTACACTGATTGGCCAGGCAATCTGGTTTGGACTCTTCATCTGGATTACGATGAAGTTCGTCTGGCCGCCGCTGCAAAAAGCGATGGCAGAGCGTCAAACCCAGATCGCTGAAGGCCTGGCTGCAGCAGAACGCGGCAAGCATGAGCAAGAGCTTGCTGCCAAGCGTGCGGCTGAAGCGCTACGTGAAGCCAAGGAGAAATCCTCTGACTTCATCGCTCAAGCTGAAAAGCGTGCGCAACAGATCATCGAAGAAGCCAAGGGCGCTGCCAAGGTCGAAGCTGACAAGGTGGTTTCCGGTGCCAAAGCCGAAATCGAACAGGAAGTCGAACGTGCCAAGCAGCAATTGCGTGAGCGGGTCGCTGAACTGGCCGTTGCCGGCGCTGAGAAGATTCTGCGCAAGGAAATCAACGCGTCCGTGCATGCTGAAATGCTGGGCACGCTGAAACAGGATCTGTAAGCCATGGCTGAATCCGTCACTATCGCCCGGCCTTACGCCGAAGCCCTATTCCGGGTCGCGAAGGAAAGCGGCAACCTGGCCAAATGGTCCGAGCGCGTTACGCTACTCGGCCAGTTGGCCAGCAATCCTGAAGTCCGTGCAGCCATCGGTAACCCGAATGTTGCCGCGACGCAGCTGGTGGACCTTTTCCGGTCTGCCTGCGGTACGGCGGTAGATGCGGAGCTGTCGAACTTCGTCCAGTTGCTGTCCAAAAATGACCGGCTCGCCTTGTTGCCTGAAATCGCTGGCTTGTACGAAAGTTACAAGCAAGCAGAAGAAGGTCTCAAACAAGCTGAAATCATTTCGGCCTTCCCGATTGACGCTTCCCAGGTCAACGCTCTTGTTCCCCAACTCGAAGCCGTTTTCAACACACGGCTTGAGACTTCAGTGACGGTAGATCCGACACTGATTGGCGGCATCAAAGTAGTTGTTGGCGACCAGATGCTGGATGCTTCAGTCCGCGGCAAGCTTGACGCCATGGCTACGGCACTGAACCACTAGGAGAATTTCATGCAGTTGAATCCTTCCGAAATTTCTGAACTGATCAAGAGCAAGATCCAGAACCTGCAAGGCGCATCGGAAGTGCGTACGCAGGGCACCGTGGTCTCCGTTACCGACGGTATCTGTCGTGTGCACGGCCTGCAAGATGTTATGCAGGGCGAAATGCTGGAGTTTCCAGGTAACACTTTTGGTATGGCGCTCAATCTTGAACGTGACTCCGTCGGCGTCGTGATTCTTGGCGAATACGAGCACATTTCCGAAGGCGACATCGTCAAGACAACCGGTCGTATTCTGGAAGTGCCAGTCGGCCCGGAATTGCTGGGTCGCGTAGTTAACTCTTTGGGCCAGCCAATTGATGGCAAAGGCCCGGTCAATGCAAAACTGACCGACAAAATCGAAAAAGTTGCGCCTGGCGTTATTTGGCGTAAGTCTGTTTCTCAGCCCGTACAAACCGGTTTGAAGTGTGTTGACGCCATGGTGCCGGTTGGCCGTGGTCAGCGTGAGCTGATCATTGGTGACCGTCAGACGGGTAAGACCGCGGTTGCGGTCGACGCGATTATTAACCAGAAAGGTAAGAACCTCTTCTGCGTTTATGTCGCTATCGGTCAAAAGGCATCTACCATCGCCAACGTCGTGCGCAAGCTCGAAGAGAATGGCGCGATGGAATACACCGTCGTAGTTGCTGCTACCGCCTCTGAATCCGCTGCGCTGCAGTACATCGCACCGTACACCGGCAGCACGATGGGTGAGTATTTCCGCGACAGCGGCCAAGACGCCCTGATTGTTTATGATGACTTGACCAAGCAAGCTTGGGCTTATCGTCAGGTTTCCCTGCTGTTGCGCCGTCCTCCAGGCCGTGAAGCTTACCCGGGCGACGTTTTCTATCTCCACTCCCGTCTGCTCGAGCGCGCTGCTCGCGTTTCGGAAGCCTGGGTCGAAAAAGTCAGCAACGGCGCCATCAAGGGCAAGACCGGTTCATTGACCGCTCTACCAGTGATCGAAACCCAAGCCGGTGACGTTTCGGCATTTGTGCCGACCAATGTGATCTCCATTACTGACGGTCAGATCTTCCTTGAGACCGACCTCTTTAACGCCGGTATCCGTCCTGCGATTAATGCGGGTATCTCGGTGTCCCGCGTCGGTGGCGCAGCGCAAACCAAGCTGATCAAAAAGCTCGGCGGCGGTGTTCGTCTGGCCCTAGCCCAGTACCGCGAACTGGCGGCTTTTGCGCAGTTTGCTTCCGATCTCGACGAGGCAACCCGCAAGCAGTTGGAGCGTGGCCGTCTGGTCACCGAACTGATGAAGCAGGCGCAGTACTCGCCGATGAGCATTTCTGAAATGGCCGTCACGCTGTATGCAGCGGACAAGGGTTATTTCGATGATGTCGAAGTCAAGCGTGCTCTAGAATGCGAAAAGGCCATGATTGGCTATCTGAAAGCTCAAGCAGCCGACCTCATGAACAAAATGGAGTCTACTGCCGATCTGGATGGCGAATCCGAGAAGCAACTCGCAGCGGGCATCATCGCCTTTAAGAGCAGCTGGGTCTGATCTAGGAGAACGCCATGGCTAGCGGCAAGGAAATACGCAACAAGATCAAGAGCGTCGAAAACACGCGCAAGATCACGAAGGCCATGGAAATGGTGGCCGCATCCAAAATGCGCAAGGCGCAAAATCGGATGCGTGCCGCTCGTCCCTATGGCGAAAAGATCCGGCGTGTCGCGGCCCATCTGTCACACGCGCTGACTGAGTACAAGCATCCGTTCCTGGTGAATCGCGACCAAGCCGCTGTTGGCGTGGTCCTGATTACCTCGGATAAGGGCTTGTGCGGCGGCCTGAACTCGAATCTCCTGCGTCTTGCAGTCGTCAAGATGAAAGAGTTTGATGCTCAGGGTAAAAAGTTTCAGGCAACCTGTATTGGCAACAAGGGTTTAGGCTTCATGCAGCGAGTCGGAGCGAAAGTTGTTTCGCACGTCACCGCGCTTGGCGATACGCCGCACCTTGAAAAGCTGATTGGGCCGGTCAAGGTGCAACTTGATGCTTACATGAAGGGCGAGATCGACGCGCTGTATATTGGCTACAACCGCTTTATCAACACGATGAAGCAAGAGCCGGTTTTTGAACAGTTGCTCCCGCTGTCCGGTGACACCGTTGGTTCAGTCAAGGCCAAGTGGGATTATGTTTATGAGCCGGATGCCAAGGCCGTCATCGACGATCTGCTTATCCGTTATGTTGAAGCTTTGATTTATCAGGCTGTGGCTGAAAATATGGCCTCCGAGCAATCCGCCCGGATGGTTGCCATGAAGTCTGCTTCCGACAACGCGAAGACCGTTATCGGTGAATTGAAGCTGGTCTATAACAAGACCCGTCAGGCTGCAATTACCAAAGAACTGGCTGAAATCGTCAGTGGTGCTGCAGCAGTTTGACGCGTAGATTTTAATTTTTGGGGATTTGAATATGAGTCAAGGTTCAATCGTTCAGTGTATCGGCGCCGTTGTGGATATCCACTTCCCGCGCGATGCGATGCCGAAGGTCTACGACGCGCTCAAGCTGGATATATCTGAAGCCAATGGTATGGCCGAAGATGGCCTGACCTTCGAGGTTCAGCAGCAGTTGGGTGACGGCGTGGTTCGTACAATCGCCATGGGTTCCTCCGATGGCCTGCGCCGCGGCATGAAAGTTAATAACTCTGGTGCGGCGATCTCCGTGCCAGTTGGCCCCGGCACGCTGGGTCGTATCATGGACGTTCTCGGACGCCCGATCGACGAAGCTGGCCCGATCGAAGGTAATGAACTGCGTCCGATCCATGCTTCTGCGCCAAAGTTCGACGAATTGTCATCTTCGGTTGATCTGCTCGAAACCGGCATCAAGGTTATCGACCTGATCTGCCCGTTTGCCAAGGGCGGCAAGGTCGGCCTGTTCGGTGGCGCCGGCGTCGGCAAGACCGTCAACATGATGGAGTTGATCAACAACATCGCCAAGCAGCACGCCGGTCTGTCGGTGTTTGCTGGCGTGGGTGAGCGTACCCGTGAAGGGAACGACTTCTACCACGAAATGAAGGACTCCAACGTTCTCGACAAGGTTGCGATGGTGTTCGGTCAGATGAACGAGCCGCCGGGCAACCGTCTGCGCGTTGCGCTGACCGGTCTGACCATGGCTGAGCGTTTCCGTGACGATGGCCGCGACATTCTGCTGTTCATCGACAACATCTACCGCTTCACGCTGGCCGGTACCGAAGTATCCGCTCTGCTTGGCCGCATGCCTTCTGCCGTGGGCTATCAGCCGACGCTGGCTGAAGAAATGGGCCGTTTGCAAGAGCGT
>CAZLPR010000111.1:0-6550 GCA_964561415.1 uncultured Dechloromonas sp.
AATCGTGCCCACATTGACGTGCGGTTTCGTACGGTTGAATTTTTCCTTAGCCATTATCTGATCTCCGGATTACTTCTTGTTAATGACAGCTTCAGCGACGTTTTTCGGCGCCTCAACATAATGCTTAAATTCCATCGAGTAGGTTGCACGACCTTGCGACAAGGACCGCACAGATGTTGAATAACCAAACATCTCCGAGAGGGGAACCTCTGCCTTGATCACCTTGATGCCGCCAACCTGATCTTCCATCCCTTGAACAATACCGCGACGCGAGGAAAGGTCGCCCATTACATTGCCCATGTATTCCTCTGGCGTCTCAACCTCGACGGACATCATCGGCTCAAGCAAGGTTGGACTTGCTTTTTTCAAACCCTCCTTGAAAGCCATTGACGCAGCCATGCGAAACGCATTTTCGTTCGAGTCAACATCGTGATATGACCCATCAAACAAGGTAAACTTAACGTCAACAACGGGGTAACCGGCCAGTACACCGCTATTCATGCAGAGCTGCAAGCCCTTATCGACCGCTGGAATAAACTCACGCGGCACTGAACCACCCTTGATGGCATCGATGAACTCGTATCCCTTACCAGTCTCGTTCGGCTCAATTTTGAGCCATACATGCCCGTATTGACCACGCCCACCGGACTGCTTGGCATACTTACCTTCCTGCTCAACGGCCTTCTTGATACATTCACGGTAAGCCACTTGTGGGGCACCGACGGTTGCATCAACATTAAACTCGCGGCGCATACGGTCAACCAGAATTTCGAGGTGTAATTCACCCATTCCAGAAATAATAGTTTGACCAGACTCTTCATCAGTACGCACGCGGAAGGACGGGTCCTCCTGAGCCAGGCGCCCCAAAGCCATACCCATTTTTTCCTGGTCGACTTTGGTTTTTGGCTCGACGGCGACGTGAATTACCGGCTCCGGAAAAACCATCCGCTCGAGCGTAATAATTTTATTTGGATCACAAAGCGTATCGCCCGTCGTAGCCTCTTTCAAGCCGACAGCGGCAGCGATATCACCGGCACGAACTTCCTTGATCTCTTCGCGTTGGTTAGCATGCATTTGAAGAATGCGACCCAGACGTTCTTTCCGCCCCTTAACAGGGTTGTATACCGAATCACCCGAATTGATGACCCCAGAATAGACGCGGAAGAAAATCAATTGACCGACAAACGGATCGGTCATGATTTTGAAAGCAAGGGCTGAGAATGGCTCATCATCGGCAGCACGACGCTCGCCTTCAGACTCATTCTCGAGAATACCCTTAACTGGCGGAATATCGAGCGGTGACGGCAGCAATTCGATCACTGCATCCAGCATTTTTTGGACACCTTTGTTTTTGAACGCAGTACCGCAAAGCATCGGCTGAATTTCGCAAGCGATTGTCCTGGTACGCAAACCAAAAATGATGTCAGCTTCAGACAGCTCACCATTCTCAAGGTAGCGATTCATCAGCTCCTCAGAAGCCTCAGCGGCAGCTTCAACCATTTGCTCACGCCAAGTATTTGCCTGCTCAAGCAGATTAGCCGGGATTTCGCGCGCATCGTACTTCATCCCCTGGGAAGCCTCATCCCAGTAAATAGCCTTCATACGTATCAGGTCAATGACACCCTCAAAGCCCTCTTCAGCGCCGATAGGAATAACCACCGGAATCGGGTTGGCCTTCAGACGCAATTTAAGCTGCTCGACCACTTTGAAAAAATTGGCACCCGAACGGTCCATCTTGTTTACGAATGCAAGACGCGGCACACCGTATTTATTAGCTTGGCGCCAAACCGTCTCAGATTGCGGTTGCACACCACCGACTGCGCAATAAACCATGCAAGCAGCATCCAATACACGCATTGAACGCTCTACCTCAATCGTAAAGTCAACGTGCCCCGGCGTATCAATAATATTGATATGGTGCGGCGCAAACTGCTTGTCCATCCCGCTCCAGAAGCAGGTCGTCGCAGCAGAGGTAATCGTGATCCCACGCTCCTGCTCCTGCTCCATCCAGTCCATAGTTGCGGCACCATCATGGACTTCACCGATTTTATGATTAATACCGGTGTAAAAAAGAATACGTTCTGTCGTCGTCGTCTTACCGGCGTCGATGTGGGCGCTAATACCGATATTACGGTAGCGCTCAATGGGTGTTTTACGGGCCACGATGAATACCTTTGAAAATTAGAAGCGGAAGTGGGCAAAAGCCTTGTTGGCGTCAGCCATGCGGTGAACTTCATCACGCTTCTTAACTGCACCGCCGCGATTTTCAGCAGCCTCCATCATTTCTGCAGCCAAGCGTTGCCCCATTGATTTCTCCGAACGCTTACGAGCAGACTCACGCAGCCAGCGCATAGCCAGCGCGGCACGACGAGCAGGACGAACCTCAACCGGAACCTGATAGTTGGCACCGCCGACACGACGCGACTTAACTTCAACCATCGGGCGAACATTGCTCATTGCAGAGCTGAACACTTCCAGAGGGTCTTTCCCCCCCTTGGTGGTAATAATCTCAAAAGCACCATAAACAATGCGTTCAGCAACTGACTTCTTGCCACTTTGCATGATAGCGTTGATAAATTTTGAAACTTCGACATTGCCAAACTTGGGGTCCGGCAGGATTGAGCGCTTTGGTACTTCACGACGACGGGGCATATTTACCTCAATTAATCACTATTCAGTTTAAAAGCCGGGAAGGGGTTTTCACCCACCCGGCTCTCACAACCTTCCATATGGAAGGCCACTTACTCAAGCCACTTAATAAACTTAAGCAGCCTTTGGGCGCTTGGCCCCGTATTTGGAACGGGACTGCTTACGACCTTTGACACCCTGAGTATCCAGAGAGCCACGCACAGTGTGGTAACGCACACCAGGCAAATCCTTTACACGACCACCACGAATCAGGACCACAGAGTGCTCCTGGAGATTGTGGCCTTCGCCGCCAATGTACGAAATAACTTCGAAGCCGTTAGTCAGGCGAACCTTGCAAACCTTACGCAAAGCCGAGTTAGGCTTCTTGGGGGTGGTAGTGTAGACACGAGTGCAAACACCGCGTTTTTGAGGGCACTTTTCCAGAGCAGGAACTTTGCTCTTGGTCACCTCGGCAACGCGCGGTTTACGCACGAGCTGGTTAATGGTCGGCATATCAAACTTCCTTCAACGGCCGGGCACCGAAAATTCAATGCATGCCGGCAATTTTGTTATCCAAAGCAGAGACACTGATTAGCCTCTGCCGACAAGAACCATAGAGTTTATGGTTGATCAACCCCTATGTCAACGAGACACAGGGGCTGCATATTGACTGACAAGCTTACTTGACTTCTTGTGTTGCATTTTCACCAGCTGAAATTTCGACTGAGAGATCAGCCGGAATATTTTCACCGGCCAATTTAGCCTTCCGGCTTAAATGGTAGGCGAGTCCAGTACCAGCAGGAATCAGGCGACCAACAATGACGTTTTCTTTCAGGCCACGGAGTTCGTCACGCTTGCCCATGATGGAGGCTTCGGTAAGAACTCGTGTGGTTTCCTGGAAGGAAGCAGCAGAAATAAACGAATCAGTAGACAACGACGCCTTGGTAATACCTAGCAAAATATTATCAAAGGTAGCAGGCAACTTTCCTTCGGCAATGGCCGCATCATTTGCAGCAAAAAGTACCGCACGCTCCACCTGCTCTGACTTGATAAACTTGGTATCTCCAGACTCGACAATGGTCACACGACGCAGCATCTGACGAACAATCACTTCAATGTGCTTGTCGTTGATCTTTACACCTTGCAAGCGATAGACATCCTGAACCTCGTCAGTGATATATCGCGCCAGCGCCTCAACCCCCTGCAGGCGAAGAATATCGTGTGGGTCTGGCAAGCCCTCAACGATTTTCTCACCCTTATTGACGACTTGTCCATCATGAACCAGAACGTGTTTATCCTTTGGAATCAAAAACTCATGAACATCGCCATCCAGATCGGTGATCACCAGACGCTGCTTGCCCTTAGTGTCTTTACCGAAACTGATCGTGCCAGTAAATTCTGCCAGAACGGAGGCATCCTTCGGCGTGCGAGCTTCAAACAATTCAGCGACGCGAGGCAAACCCCCGGTAATATCGCGAGTTTTGGCTGACTCCTGAGGCATACGGGCAAGGACATCACCGACACCAACTTGTTGCCCATCAACGACAGAAATGATCGAACCAACCTGAAGGGCGATAGAAACATGGTGATCGCTACCAGCAATTTTGACTTCCTGACCATTCTCGTCAAGCAGTTTGACGACCGGGCGAATACCCTTCGCAGCGGCTTTACCCCCGCGTTTATGGTCGATAACTACGAGCGTTGAAAGACCAGTCACATCATCAACCTGCTTGGCAACGGTAACACCTTCTTCGACATTTTCGAATCGGGCAATACCTGCGTATTCCGTAACGATCGGACGGGTATGCGGATCCCACGTCGATAACTTGGCACCCGCCTTGACAACCTTGCCTTCATCAACAGAAAGTGTTGCGCCGTACGGCACCTTATGGCGCTCGCGCTCGCGGCCGTGATCATCAACAATAATGACCTCACCCGAACGCGAGATGACAACTTTTTCACCCTTGGCGCTAGTGACATAGCGCATATTAGAGGTGTAACGAATGGTGCCCGCCGACTTGGCTTCGACCTGCGATGCGACAGCCGCTCGGGAAGCAGCACCGCCAACGTGGAAAGTACGCATGGTGAGCTGAGTTCCAGGCTCGCCGATTGACTGAGCCGCAATAACACCGACTGCCTCACCTGCGTTAACCATCATGCCGCGCCCCAGATCCCGGCCATAACATCTGGCGCACAGACCATAGCGAGTATCGCAGGTGAGCGGGGTGCGGACCTTGACTTCGTCAATACCAAGCTTGTCGATCAGATCAACTAGATCTTCGTCGAGCATCGTGCCGGCAAAGATAACCGTTTCCTGCGTTTCCGGATCCACCAGGTCGTCGACCGTCACACGGCCAAGAATCCGTTCGCGCAAGGCCTCAATAACCTCACCACCTTCAACAAGCGCCTTGACGACAAAGCCGTTAGTCGTGCCGCAGTCATCTTGAGTGATCACGAGATCCTGCGTCACGTCAACCAGACGACGAGTCAGATAACCGGAGTTAGCTGTTTTCAGCGCCGTATCAGCCAAGCCCTTACGAGCGCCGTGCGTTGAGATGAAATACTGAAGAACGTTCAGACCTTCCCGGAAGTTAGTCGTGATCGGCGTTTCGATAATGGAACCATCCGGCTTCGCCATCAGGCCTCGCATACCGGCCAATTGGCGGATCTGCGCAGCCGAACCGCGTGCGCCGGAGTCCGCCATCATGTAGATCGAATTGAACGACTCCTGCTTAACCTTCTTGCCGTGGCGGTCAATGGTGTCTTCTTGGCCTAGTTCATCCATCATGACTTTGGCGACCTGGTCGCCGGTGCGGCCCCAGATATCGACTACTTTGTTATAACGTTCGCCATTCGTCACCAAACCATTGGTGTATTGAATTTCGATTTCTTTTACTTCGGCCTCGGCTGCAGAAATAATTTCATATTTTTTGGCGGGAACGAGCATGTCGTCGGAACAGAAAGAAATGCCGGCACGGGTCGCCAAGGCGTAACCGTTCTGCATCAGCTTATCACCGAAAACGACGGTCTCTTTCAAGCCGCAGCGACGGAAAGACTCGTCGATCAGCTTGGAAATTTCTTTCTTTTTAAGCGCACGATCAATTGACTTGAACGGCAAACCCTTAGGCAAAATCTTCGAAAGCAAAGCGCGGCCAGCCGTAGTTTCGACACGGATGATTTTCTCATCCCATTCGCCGTCGACCGCAGCAGGCTCATATTGCGTCAGGCGAACCGAGATACGCGCCTGAATCTCCAGGACTTTGGCGGCGAGCGCCCGTTCAATCTCAGCAATATCTGCGAAATACATGCCTTCGCCCTTGCCGTTGATCTTCTCGCGGGTCGCATAATACAGACCCAACACAATATCCTGCGATGGAACAATGATCGGCTGACCATTGGCGGGCGACAGGACGTTGTTCGATGCCAGCATCAGCGTGCGGGCTTCCATTTGCGCCTCAAGCGACAGCGGAACGTGCACAGCCATTTGGTCGCCGTCAAAGTCGGCATTGAAGGCGGCGCAAACCAGTGGGTGCAACTGAATTGCTTTACCTTCAATCAGGGTCGGCTCAAAGGCCTGGATACCCAGACGGTGCAGCGTTGGCGCGCGATTCAGCATAACCGGGTGTTCGCGGATGACGTCCTCGAGAATGTCCCATACCACCGGCTCCTGGCTTTCAACCATTTTCTTTGCTTGCTTGATGGTGGTCGCGTAACCCAGCACTTCCAGTTTGTGGAAGATAAACGGCTTGAATAGTTCGAGCGCCATCAACTTCGGCAGGCCGCACTGATGTAATTTAAGCTGCGGACCGACCACGATGACCGAACGGCCGGAGTAGTCGACGCGCTTGCCCAACAAGTTCTGACGGAAACGACCGCCCTTGCCCTTGATCATGTCGGCCAGCGACTTGAGCGGACGCTTGTT
>CAZLPR010000112.1:0-4724 GCA_964561415.1 uncultured Dechloromonas sp.
CCGCCGATTTTAGCCGGCGGGCCATGTTTTTATTTACTTTTATTCGCCGTTGGCACGGTCACGGACTGACATCGGGCTGTACTAGCTGTGATTGCACTCCGCCAGGAAACTGAGCAATTCTTCACGCAATCGATAGTAATCCGGATGCTCGAGCAGCATCTTGCGTGAGCGGGGACGCGGCAAATCGACTTCAAGAATTTTGCCGACTCGAGCCCGCGGGCCGTTCGTCATCATGACAACACGGTCGGCGAGGAGAATGGCCTCATCGACATCGTGGGTGATCATCATGGCTGTCAGCTGATCGCGGCTCCACACCTCCATCAGAACCTCCTGCAGATCCCAGCGGGTCAGCGAATCCAGCATGCCGAATGGCTCATCAAGCAGCAGAAGCTTTGGCGACAAGGCAAAAGCACGGGCAATGCCGACGCGCTGCTTCATGCCGTTCGATAATTCATAAGCCTTTTTGTCGCGAGCCTCGGCCAAGCCAACGCGCCCGAGAAAATGCATGACGATATCCTTGCGCTCAGCCACTGAAGCATGCGGGTAGACCTGCTCCACCCCCAGCGCCACATTCTCGTAAGCACTCAACCAGGGAATCAGACTCGGCGCCTGAAACACGATCCCGCGGTCGGGCCCGGCCGTGACGACTTCTCGATTATCGAGCAGGATACCGCCTTCACTGATCTCGTTCAGGCCGGCAACCATCGACAAAACCGTCGACTTTCCGCAACCGGAATGGCCAATCACGGAAATGAACTCGCCGCGTTTCATCCGCAGGTCGAATTTTTCGACCACCGTCAGCGGCCCCTTCTTGGTCGGATAAATTTTCGAAACCTGCGAAAACTCGACGTAACGGTTCTGGTTGGGCTGCACGGCTGCCGTCGCCGCGCCCAGCTTCTTCTGCTCGTACTCGGCACTCGTATTGGGCAGCACGCTCGGCAGACCGACGCTTGTCGCCTGACCATCAACCTGCGCCGCGCCCATTTTCATCAGATACTCGGTGACCTCTTTGCGCAGACGCTTGAATTCCGGATCGTGATTCATCGCACCGCGATCCCGCGGCCGCGAAATATTGATCTGAAATTCGGGGCCAAAGGTCGCCCCCGGTCCCGGATTGAGCGGAATAATCCGGTCCGCCATGAGCAGGCCTTCATCCACGTCATTGGTAATCAGGACAACCGTCTTTTTTTCCTTTTCCCAAATACTCAGAATTTCCTCCTGCAGGTTTCCCCGCGTCAGCGCATCGAGCGCCGACAACGGTTCATCAAGCAGCAGAATTTCCGGGCTCGCCGCCAAGGCGCGAGCCACCGAGACCCGTTGGCGCATTCCGCCGGACAATTCCGACGGACGACGATCGAGCGCATGCGTCAGATTGACCATGTCGATATATTTCTCAACACGGGCACTCCGCTCAGCGGCCGGCAAGTCCTGGCACACCTGATCGACCGCCAGCGCCACGTTCTGGCGAACGGTCATCCAGGGCATCAGCGAATAGCTCTGGAAAACCACGCCGCGATCAGGCCCTGGGCCGGAAACTTCCTTGCCTTTGAGCAGGATCTTGCCGCTATCCGGGGAAATCAATCCGGCGATCAGCGAAATCAGGGTCGTCTTTCCGCTCCCCGAAAAGCCGACGATCGCCACAAACTCGCCTTCGCGAATCTTGAGATTGATGTCTTTCAGTACCGCCGTCTCATGCGTTCCGGCGCCGTAGGACTTGGAAACATTGGACAGATCAAGAAATGCCGGTCCAACATCCGCCTTGGCTTTGAAAGCCAGATTCAGTTCTGCAAGCTTCATGACGATCTCCTTGATTAGTGGCCGGTATCGCCGAAGCTGACCAGTTGCTGCAGCGTATTCATGACGCGATCAAGCAGAAAGCCGACCAGGCCAATCGTGAAGACGGCGACCATGATGCGGCCGAGCGAATGCGAACTGCCATTCTGGAACTCGTCCCAGACAAACTTGCCGAGCCCTGGGTTCTGCGCCAGCATTTCAGCGGCAATCAGCACCATCCAGCCCACACCGAGTGCGAGACGCAAGCCGGTAAAAATCAGCTTGAGCGACGAGGGCAGCACGATTTTCGTCACTTTGGTCCATGCCGAGAGACGCAGCACCTTGGAGACATTGATCAGATCCTTGTCGATCGATGCCACGCCAACCGCAGTATTGATCAAGGTCGGCCACAATGAACACAGGGTGACGGTGATGGCGGAAACGATGAAGGACTTTTCAAACATCGGATCCTGGCTGGTGTAGATGGCGCTGACCACGATCGTCACGATCGGCAACCAGGCCAAAGGCGAGACGGGACGAAAAATCTGGATCAGCGGATTGATCGCAATCTGGAAGACGCGCGACAAACCGCACAGTATCCCCAGGGGAATGGCGATCACCGTCCCAATCGCAAAGCCGGTGAAAACCGTATAGAGGCTGGTAATGATCTGATCGAAATAGGTCCGCTTACCGGTCCAGTTGCGCATTGTCGTATCAGCCTTCGGATCCTCGGCCAGCGCCTCGGCAACACGCTTCTTTTGCCGCTCGTAGAAAGCCGCTTCCTTCTCGCGTTCGGCGTAGTGATCGGCCACCAGTCCCTTGGCCTCCTCCAACACCTGAACCGGGCCAGGGATTTCACCCAGGCTGGTCTGCACGCCGGATGCCAGCACGCTCCAGGCACCGAGGAAAATGGCCAAGGCCAGAATTGGCACGCCTATCTGCAGGAGAATTTCGCGCATTTGCTCGCGAGGATCCTCACCCGCGGCAAGCCGGACAAAGGGCACAAACCACGTCAGGCCTGTTTTATTAAAGAAATTTGCAAGTCGATTTAGCATTTTTTCACCCGTCATTTGCACTGCTCTCGAAGCGTTCTCTGGTTCAAGAACTTCCCTGTTAGCGACAGCAAGCCACCGCAGCGACCCGCCGCCACAGGTTGCTGTTATTTGACTTTATCCTTGCCCTTCAAACCGATCTTCAGGCTATCGATGTAGGCATTCGGCTTCGAACCGTCATAGGCCACACCGTCGATAAAGTCATTTTGCGTCGGCTTGAAACCGCTTTCCTTGGCGAAATCCGGGAAGTCGGAAGCCTTCATCTTGCCCTCGGCAATCAGTTCTTTCGCCGCTGCCGCGTAGATGTCAGGACGATAGACCTGCTTGGCAATATCCTTGTACCAGGCATCCGGCTTGAACTCGGGAATCTGGCCCCAACGACGCATCTGGGTCAGATACCAGATGGCATCCGAGTAGTAGGGATAGGTCGCGTTGTAACGGAAAAAGGCATTGAAATCGGGCACCTTGCGCACATCGCCCTTTTCGTACTCGAAAGTACCGGTCATGCTGTTGGCGATAACCTTGTAGTCGGCACCGACATAGCTCGACTTCGAAATCATCTTCGCGGCTTCCTGACGATTCTTGTCATTCTCCGCATCCAGCCAGTAGGCAGCACGAATCATCGCCTTGACCACCGCCTTATGGGTGTTCGGGTATTTGTCGTTCCATTCCCGGGTAACGCCAAAGACCTTTTCCGGGTTGTTCTTTTGAATTTCATAGTCGGTAATGACTGGCGCACCGATACCCTTGAACACGGCCTGCTGATTCCAAGGTTCACCGACGCAGTAACCATCGATCGTACCGGCCTCCATGGTCGAGGGCATCTGCGGCGGCGGGGTGACTGAGAGCAGGACGTCCGCACCCACGGTGCCGGCGGTATCGCCCTTCAGCGGCGCGTAGTAACCCGGGTTCATGCCACCGGAAGCCAGCCAGTAACGCAGTTCATAATTGTGCGTCGAGACCGGGAAGACCATGCCCATTTTGAAGGACTTGCCGTCCTTCTTGTAGTCGTCGACCACGGCTTTCAGATAGTCGGCCTTAATCGGGTGCACCGGCTTGCCGTCGGGCTGCTTCGGCAGCTTGACCTTGAGTTTTTCCATGACGGCATTGGAGACGGTGATCGCATTGCCATTCAGGTCCATGCTTAACGCGGTGATGACATTGGCTTTAGTGCCGTAACCGATGGTCGCACCCAGCGGTTGGCCGGCGAGCATATGCGCCCCGTCGAGTTCGCCTGAAATGACGCGATCAAGCAACACCTTCCAGTTGGCCTGGGCTTCGAGGGTGACGAACAGACCCTCATCCTCGAAATAGCCTTTCTCATAGGCGACGGCCAGCGGCACCATATCGGTCAGTTTGATGAAGCCGAACTTGAGATCCGGTTTTTCAATCTTGGCTTTGGCGGCCATCGCCGGCGCACTGACCGCAAAAGCGGCCACGACGGCGGTTGTCAGTATGCCGCGGGCGAACTGCACGGCGGGAGATACCCGGACTTCCGTCTTCAGATGCTGTTTCATGGACCTTGCTCCTTTTAGAAAAAACGTTTCAAACCAATATGTTGTTTGCCTGTACGGCAAATGAAGCGGCGTACCCTTGCGGGTCTGAACCGTCCCAAAGCACGCCATCGAGCAAGCGACTGCTGCGCATGGCGCTGGTCGGCAGGCCGATACCGAGCTGTTCGGCCGCCTGCCGGTAGATATCGATGCGGTTGACTGACTTGGCCACCGCCAGGTAATCAGGGTCGTCGTCGAGCAGACCCCAGCGTTTGTGCTGGGTCATGAACCACATGGCGTCAGAGAGATAGGGGAAATTCACCGCACCATCGGCGAAGAACTTCATGTGCTTCCGGTCGTCCCAGCTTTTGCCCAGGCCATCCTGATAGCGCCCGAGCATGCGGGC
>CAZLPR010000112.1:4734-6415 GCA_964561415.1 uncultured Dechloromonas sp.
GACGATGACTTCGGTATCGGTATTGACATAGGCAGCCTGGGCGATGGTTTCCGCCGTTTTCTGCTTGTTGGCGAGCGAGGCGTCGATCCAGCGACTGGCTTCGAGAACGGCAGCGACCAGCGCCCGGGCGGTATTCGGATAGCGCTCAGCCCACGCCGCAGTCGTCCCGACGACTTTTTCCGGGTGATCGGGCCAGATTTCCTGCGACGTGGCGGCAGAGAAACCAATATTGTCGAGAATCGCCCGGTTGTTCCATGGTTCGCCAACACAGCAGCCGTCGATATTGCCCATGCGCATGTTGGCGACCATCTGCGCGGGCGGCACGGTAATGATCCGGACGTCGCGCAGCGGGTTGATGCCGTAGCTGGCCAACCAGTAATACAACCACATGGCATGGGTGCCGGTCGGGAAAGTCTGGGCAAAGGTGTACACCCGCGCCTTGTTCGCCACCAGCTGCGCCAGCGAGGCGCCATCGGTGACCCCGGCGGTGCGCAGTTGATGGGAAAGGGTAATGCCCTGCCCGTTCTGGTTAATCGACATGAGGACTGCCATGTCTTTTTTCGGCCCACCGATGCCAAGCTGAACGCCATAAATCAGGCCATAGAGGGCATGGGCTGCATCCAGCCCACCGCTGACCAGCTTGTCGCGGACCGAGGCCCAGGAGGGCTCTTTGCTCAGGATGATCTTGATGCCGTGCTTTTTATCGAACCCGTTAACTGCAGCCATGACGAGCGAAGCGCAATCGGTGAGCGGCATGAAGCCGACCCGAACCTCCTTCTTTTCCGGAGCGTGCGAAGCGGCCCGGCAGGGTTCTTGATGATTCTTGCAAGCCTGGGACATCAGTATCTCTCCCTCGGGAATGGCCACGCCGCCGCACTGAAAAACCGGCCGATCGCTTTAAAGCAGCCCGTCGCTTTCCGTTGCATGGTCATTAACTTTTCGCAAATAAAAAAAGGCGTCACATCCGCACTGCCAATCGGCAGCTTGGATGGACGCCCTTGTCCTGTACGACGGCTTTCGCCTGACGCTTGCCCGGCCAGCATTGACCGGGCTTCGAATTAACTATTGCAATGGTCGTGCCAGGCTAGGCAATTAGGACTAGTTATTTATATTTACTTTATTTTCATAGAGTTAGCCATAACGTCGAGTAACGAATGGCTCTTTCATACACGCACTGTTGCAGTGCAACAAGCCATCCACCCGCACAGCTTTAGAGCAGTACGCGCGCCATGTCGATGACGTCGCGTGCCACTTTGGCCAAAGTCTGGCCACGCTCCATCGCCAGCTTGCGCATGGCGTGATAAGCCGCATCCTCGTCAAGGCCGCGCGCTTTCATCAGCACACCTTTGGCCTTGTCGACCAGTTTGCGGTCGGAAAGCTTTTGCGAAATATCGTCGAGTTCGCGCCGCAAAGCCTGGGTATCCTCAAAACGCGCCCGCGCGACATCGACAATCGTCCGGATACGCTTGGGGTCGAGACCGTCGACCACATAGGCTGAAACACCTGCTTTGAGCGCATCACGCATGGTGGACTGCGCTTCTTCCTGCGTGAAAACGACGACCGGACGCGGCATGTTCTTGTTCATTGCCGCCAGGTTTTCCAGGGTGTCGCGGCTCGGGCTGTCGGTGTCGATCAAAATGACATCTGGCTGCAGACGCTCGACTTCGGCGGTCAGATTATC
>CAZLPR010000113.1:0-6412 GCA_964561415.1 uncultured Dechloromonas sp.
GCGGCAGCCTTGCCACCGCGCTGGTCGATCTGCGCGGCCGGGAAACGGCGCTGATTACCTTCCTGGCGACGGCGGCCAATGTCACCCTGTTCGGCTTGGGCGGGGCGTTCTGGGGGCTGGTGGCCGGCCTCGCTGCGCACGGTTTGATCCATGGCGACTTCCGCGTAACGCGCTGGCTTCCGCGCTTGAGTCAGTCCGGCGCCGGGGATGGGCGATAGGCCAGAACATACGATCGCATCAAACCGATACTTTTCGCTCACGCAGGAGAAAGCATCTTGACCCAGCAGTCAGATCCCCGGCAATTTACAACTCCAGTTGCGGTGCATACATTCCCTGCCCATGCTTCAGGGCCGTTTGCCGAAGCCGATCCGGACGTGGCGTGCCACGTCTTGCGCGAGCACGAGCGGCAGCGCCACTCGATCGAGTTGATTGCTTCGGAAAACTTCGTGAGTCGCGCCGTACTGGAGATACAAGGGTCGGTACTGACCAACAAATATGCGGAAGGCTATCCGGGCCGACGTTATTACGGCGGCTGCACGCATGTTGATGCGATTGAAACACTCGCCATCGAGCGCGCCAAGGCGCTGTTCGGCTGTGCCTATGCCAACGTTCAGCCTCATTCGGGCAGCCAGGCCAATCAGGCGGTCTATCTCGCGCTGCTGCAACCAGGCGACACCATCCTTGGCCTGGGATTGGCCGCCGGCGGCCATTTGACGCATGGCGCGCCAATGAACATCTCAGGCAAATGGTTTCGCGCCATCGCCTACGGCGTAGGGCCGAACGATCATCGCGTCGACATGAAAGAGGTGGAACGACTCGCGCTCGAACATCGTCCAAAACTCATCATCGCTGGCGGCTCGGCGTACTCGCGGATTCTCGATTTCCCGGCATTCCGGCGTATTGCCGACCAGATCGGCGCGCTACTGATGGTCGACATGGCGCACTTCGCAGGACTGGTCGCCGGCGGCGCTCACCCTTCACCCTTTCCCCATGCCCATGTGGTGACCTCAACCACGCACAAGACGCTGCGTGGCCCACGCGGCGGTCTCATCCTCAGCAACGATCTTGAGCTTGGCAAGGCAATCAATTCGGCCATTTTCCCCGGGCTGCAAGGTGGCCCGCTCATGCATGTGATCGGCGCCAAGGCAGTGGCTTTGGGGGAGGCGCTGCGGCCCTCCTTTCGAACCTACGCCGCTCAGGTTGTCGAGAATGCTCAGGCACTCGCCGAAACGCTTGCTGCAGGTGGCCTGCCGATCGTTGCAGGCGGCACGGATACCCACTTGGCGGTAGCCGACCTCCGCCCGCTCAAGCTCACAGGCAACGTTGCAGAGAAAGCGCTTGAACGTGTCGGCATCACGCTCAACAAGAACACCATCCCCAACGATCCTGAGAAGCCGATGATCACTTCAGGCATCCGTGTCGGTAGCCCATCCGGGACGAGTCGCGGATTTGGTGCTGCCGAATTCCGTGCCATCGGAACGATGATCATGCACATGCTCGAAATGGTTTCAGAGAATCCTGAACACCCCAACGAGGCAGTCATGCGAACTGTGACAAGCCAAGTGGAAGGTCTCTGTCAGCGGTTTCCATTGCCTTACTGAGACTTGTGGGTTGATTTTCGCAAGGTCGGCAGCATGGTAAGAGAAACCTTTGCCATGACCTGCCGTCTGCTTCCCACTGCAGACGCTTATGCACAGAAGTTGGCACACTACCCGTTCAGAATGATTTCCTTACCTATGGCAGGACCGGCCATCATAGGGATCGATTGACTGGTTGCTGATCAGTTACCAGTCGTTCGTATCGTGATGTTTCTCGGTCGAGCTACGTCTCTTCGTGGCCGGGTGCTGAAGTAGAACCTGACACCGCCAATGGCCGCTCCCGCTGCGTAGCCGCCTTCACGGCAAGAATATCACTAACGCATAGCGAATGGCAGCTCCCGCATTTTCTGGGTTCCCGGCGAACGGCCGCTCCCGGGTTTCCCCACCGGCTCTTATGGGCACCGAAGGGACCGTCGTCTATTCGAATTCATCGCCGAAAAGCGGCCATTGAAATCCGATCCCCATAAGCTGTCGTTCCCCATGGGCAGGAGCGTGCCCAAAACTGACGGTTGAATTTTTGAGAAGCGGACGTTCAGCGTTGGAGTTGAGCCGGCCAAATCACCGAGAGCTACTTGGCGGGTTTATGATATGAACCGGTGCGTCGTAATCTATCAAATCCTCAATGAACTGAAATGGATTTTTTGTTCGCCCAACGGCTGCCACGGCAGGAGTCTGACTTCGCTGGGTGCGCTCTATCCGCGCCTCAGCAAGGCCCACGATTACCTGTCTGGATTTTTCGGAGATGGGCACAAAATCAAGTACCCATCTTGCATCCAAAATCCAATCAATGCAGTTTCGCTCTTGAAACTCGTCATTAGCGTTGATGATATGAAGAGCGACATCCGCCTGCGACCATCCATTCACTTTCATCAAATGAGCTTTTGCGGCATCCGCATAGCCCTTGACGCGGGCTAGACCAAAGTGAGTGGCCCGATGGCAATCGGGGCATAGAGCCACAGTGCGCGTCAGGACTTGAGTGTAAGTGTCATAGTTGAAATTCCATAGCTCATGGCACTCGACGGGGTGCCTTCCACCTTGGTTTCCGCACGCCTGGCAGTGATGGTGTGCCGCCGTAGCAGTCTGTATTTTCACCGCTTGCCACTCCTCTGGCGTCAAGATACTACGAAGATTTGAGTACCAGGCTGTAGTCGGAATCATGTCGATGTAGAGACGTGGGCTTTTTATTGAGTGTGCTGATTCACGGTCGGACTTCAAAGTTTGTGGTTCGATCCAACGTACGAATGGAGCAACATCCACGTTGTCTGGCACAAACCATCGTTTCACCTTTGGGTTCCAGCGAGCTCCGAGAGCCTTTGCTTCATCTTTTTGGGCAAAAGGGACCGATAAAAGCTGCATCTGTCAATTTCCAGTCTCAGTTGTACCAGCATGCCGAAAGAATAGTATCTATCAGCCATCAACAGGATGCCCAGCGGAGGCGTGGATTGTGTGGCGTTGGATAAAACCTTATAGAGCTAAACAGCGAAATCTTGATGATTGATTGTACGGCGGGAAATGCATATGTCAAATAGGGCTTCATGACCGGACGCTTTTGAGCAGGAGGGTTTTCGGCAGCTTCTGGCCGGGTGCTGACGAACAATGCGAACTGTATCGTATCGGTACACCTCAACGGGTCGCCGGAATGAGGCACATTTTCTGTCTCAATAGAGTGCAATTCGTGTTTTTGGAACGCCTTCGTTTGAACACCTAGACCCTAACGAGACAAAAACCCGGCTGGCCGGCATTTGCAGTTAATTCGAGCCAGCCACCGTGGATTGCGAGCCGGCGCGGATAATTGCAAGCTCATTTGCAGTTAATTTGAGCCGGAAATCGCGTTGAATGCGAGCCCGGCCAGTTTCAAATGCGAGCCGCTACAATTAGCAGAAGAGGCTGCATTGCTCGACGAGGCTCAAGCCATTACTCCCAGAAACATCACCTTGCTCGGAATCGACAGCTACGGCATCGACTATTTGGCTGAGGGGTTTCGAGACCGAGCAGCGTTCCAAGGCGAACATTTCAACAGAGAAGAGCTACTGACTCAGGTCCCCAAACTGACTTGAGGTCAGGGTCTCAAGAGCTGACAGCTCGAGTTTGGTATGAGAGCCCTATGACTATTGCCAATTTGCCAACGTTTTCTGTTCCAGCCAAGAAACTCTGGGAGCAAATCCCAAAGGATAAGCAAACGCTGCTGCTAAGCAATGTTTGGTGCGGACACTGCCGAGCTGTAACAACCATCAACAACTACAGGGGCAAAGTAGCTGCAGGGAGCCTGATACTGGAGGGCGACTGCAAAAAATGCGGGGAGCCGGTTGCTCGCTTCATTGAGGGTTGATTGAAACTGCGATGGCCAAGAAATTTCCACTTCACTCCAAGCACCCAAAACGCATTTGTTGGGGCTGCGACAAGTAATGCCCCGCGAAGGACTTACAGTGAGGAGGGGCGCGCCTAAGTATCGTCAATATTGCAGTGCAATACGCTGGTTTGACCGCGCAATAGCGACTTAACGAAATATCATGCTAGCTTGGAAATGGCTTCCAATTTCGTCTGACGTATTTGCCAGCCCATTTCCCGACAGACAGCCATCGCTTTGCGTTTCGTTGGCAAAGCGTCCAGCCAGAACTCTGGCTCAATCTCAGGGATGACTGCCCAGAGATAGTCACCGCGTGACGAATGGTCATCGCGCTGCTCAACGCAAACCCAGAGCACGCGCTCGGCAAGGTCAATGGCTTCAATATATGAAGTCGGGCACGCTGCTTGAAACCGCTTTGCCCAATCGCTCGACTCGATTTGTTCGCGGTTTATCAAGGCGCCCTCCGACCTGTATTTGTTTTCAGAATACACATATTCCATAAAAAAGGCCCTGCAAAATTCGCAGGGCCTTTCGTTGGGGTGCTGCTGAATTACTTGGTGGACTTCTTCGCGGCAGTGGTGACAGCCTGGGTTGCCGAAGCAACATTGGCTTGTGCTTGTTCAGCAAATTGCTTGGCAGAAGCGTTCATGTTGCCGAAAGCCGAGGTTGCGGCAGCGATGGCGCTTTGCACCGCAGCGACGATGCTTTCCGAACCAGCCGGAGCGGCCTTGGTGGCTTGTTCGACCAGGCCAGCAATGGTCTTCTGGAAGTCACCCATTTGGGTCTCAACCAACTTGGTCAGCTCACTTTGAGTCTGTGAGGTGATTTCGTAGACCGAGCGGGCGTAGGCAGTCGCTTTTTCAATGGCCGGTTGGGTCAAGGAGCTAGCGACAGCGCCAACGTCTTGAGCACCCTTAGCGCCAGCAATGGCATTGACGCTGGAAACGGAATCTTCCAGAGCAGCACGAGCGGTGTTGAGGTTCAGGGCAGCAAGACGCTCAGCAGAAGCCAGGGCAGTGTTGGCCACAGACAGCAGGGAATCAACAGCGGCTTTGTTGGCGGCAACGAATTGTTCGGTATTGACGGTCATGGGTATCTCCTAAATTTGTGGGTGTAAATCTTTGTTCGGAGATGAGTATAACCCAATGAATACAAAAATGGTGCAGTGCACCATTTTATTTAAGGCCGCTCATGGAAGGAATTGGTTTTATCCTCTCACCAGGCATTTCACCCCGTTACAGGCTCCTGTCTCGTGAAGCCGTGCGGCAATAGAGGCTTCCTTGGTGAACAGCTCAGAGGAGTCCTGTCACTCCTGGCCGATGCGTTAGCGCTAGCGATTTGTCGAAGGCTGAGGTTGTCCCCAAATAAAAGAAGCCCGTCTGATGCGGGCTTTCCTCAATTGTCTCTCCACCATCGGGGAATTCGGTACTACCCTGTCGGTAGTTGGGCGGAGATTATCCTTTGAGCCCCTTACAAGATGCTGACTTTGCCGCAGAAGCTTCAATTTTGCGGACAAAAAAATGCCCGCACGCGGCGGGCATAAATCCATTTCTTGGAGGAGATGGAGGAGACAGATGTCACTCTACCGTTGTTTATGGTGCACTGCAACAATTATGTGTGTCATCTGGTGAGAATGCGTCGCTATCAGCTGCTCTTGGGAAGTTTGGGAGTTTCTGGCTGCGTTTTCCTGCCACAGACAACGACAGAGTACGACCCGGCTTGCGGTGTGACTCAACGCCACATGACACTTCAGGTGTACCAAGTTGAGACTTTGTTGGCTGCCAGAATGAGGGGTTTGGGGCGCAGTGGAACGGAAAACCTGGTTAGGCGTTTGTCATCGTTAATGATTTGGCTTTACAGTTAGAAAACCTCGTCATCCCATCGAGTTATGGGCTTCCGGTTTGTGCCCTGAGCGGTCAGTGGCTGGAATCGGAAGCTGTCGTTCGCCGAGCGAATGCGAATAGCAAAAGCCGCCGCTCGCGTTCCTGAACCTGTTTTCTGGCTTGAGCGGCTGCAATCCGGCTAGCACCGGTCATCGGGTTTGCCGACCTCTATTTCGGCACTCGGCCAACAGCGGTCACTGGGCATTTCCCCCCAAACCGGCCACTCAACCTGATCCGTTCTCCAGACCTGCCATTCAAACGCAGCCACTGATCGGAGCCACCAACTTCGCCCACCTGAACTTCGGCTGTGCAGCGTCACCAGCGCGCCTTGCCTTTGCTGAACCAGCCGGTGGCTGTGCTCCTGCGTCCGAGTGCTGGTTATATATACAGTATCCTGTCCCGGTCACCAGACCAGGATGGGCCTACTCGATGGCAGCCGCCGCACAATGCGCCGCGCCCACACCCAAGCGCTACCAGCGTCGTCGTCCCGAGCGGACGCTGTGGTATCGCAGGGTCCGGACCAACCTAGAATCGCCAGCGTGCCGTCGCCCCGGTCGAAGCGGACGTGGGTGCCATGCGGATTG
>CAZLPR010000114.1:0-6405 GCA_964561415.1 uncultured Dechloromonas sp.
TACGTTGGAATTGTAGATACTGAAAATAGTCTCAACTGCGGAAGCACGGAGGACGATTGTCTCACCGAGGTATTTGAAAACAATGCGGATGTGAAAGTTTTTGACGGCGTTGCTCCGCTCGATGCCAGCGCTCGCCTTGTAGTCATTTGTTGCTGGCCCCGGCGCCGCCCGCCGAGCGTCCCCTGCGGTGTTTGTTAAGGCCATATATTCCTTGAACCAATGCTTATTGGCATCGGTTACTGACCATTGAAACTGTTGTTGTGCGCACTCTTCGTCGAGCGTGCCTGAGGCAGGAGGAAAGTAGCCACTCTGGACCCAGGTTCAGGATGCCGGCCTGGCGGCACTCGCGGGGGGCCTTTTTTTGCCCCCATAAAATAGTTCATGAATTGTTGCTTCCCATCCAACCCGCTGCTCGGCCACCACCCCTAAAAAGGAATTTCTGATGGCCTACTGGTTGATGAAGTCCGAGCCGGCGGAGGTGTCAATCGACGATCTGGCAGCGGCGCCGCAGCAGACCATGCCATGGTTCGGGGTACGCAACTATCAGGCACGCAATTTTATGCGTGACACGATGCAGACCGGCGACCAGGCCTTCTTCTATCATTCAGGTTGCGCCCAGCCAGGCATTGCCGGTATCTGTGAGGCCTGCTCCGAGCCTTACCCAGATGAAACCCAGTTTGCCGCAACCATCAAGACAATGGCTGGCCCCACGGTCAACCCTTATTTCGACCCGAAATCCAGCCCGGAAAAGCCGCGCTGGTGGTTGCGCGATGTCTGTTTTGTCAGCAAATCGCGCTATATCCCGCTCGCCGAACTGCGTGCCTACCCGGAACTTGCTAACATGCGCCTCCTTGCCCGAGGCAACCGGTTGTCGATCACGCCGGTGTCCGCTGCCGAATGGGCTTTCATCACCCGGAACCTTCTCGAATGACCTGGATGCTCTGGATTGCCGCCTACCTTTTTCTCGGGGCTTTTTCCGGTTTTTTTGCCGGCATGCTGGGGATTGGCGGTGGCCTGGTGCTCGTCCCGGCGCTTACGCTGATCTTCGTCGCGCAAGGCTATTTCCCGGTCGCCGAAACTTTGCATATGGCGCTTGGCACCTCAATGGCGACCATCATCTTCACCGCCATTGCCAGCCTGCGTACGCACCATAAACATGGCGCCGTGCTATGGAAAGTTTTCCGCCACATCACACCGGGTATTTTATTCGGCACCGCTATTGGCACACTGTTTGCCGCCAATGTGCCGGCACGCCCCCTGGCAGTCTTCTTTACCTTTTTTGTTTGTGCGGTGGCCTTGCAGATGGCGCTCAACCTGAAACCGAAAGCATCGCGCGAACTGCCTGCGCCACTGGGTGTTGCCGGCGCAGGCGTCGTCATCGGCATCATGTCGTCGCTCGTCGCTATTGGTGGCGGGGCACTGACTGTGCCCTTCCTGACCTGGTGCAATGTCCGCGTCCAACACGCCATTGGCACTTCGGCGGCGATTGGTTTGCCCATCGCCATCGGGGGCACGCTCGGCTATATTTTCAATGGCTGGGGGAAAGCCGACCTGCCAGCAGACAGCTTGGGCTATGTCTACCTGCCGGCACTGGCCATTCTGGTGGTGGCGAGCATGGCAACCGCTCCGTTCGGAGCTCGGCTGGCACACCGCCTACCGGTGGCAACACTAAAACGAGTCTTTTCCGGGATCCTGATTCTGTTGGCTGCCAAAATGCTGTGGAGCCTGTTCAGCGCGCCTTGAAAACCGGTTTGCGCTTGGCCAGAAAGGCAGCCAGACCCTCCTGGTAATCCTCGGTCTCGAGGAAGGCGAAAGAAGCGGCTTTCTCTTCATCATTGAGCGGCCGGCCGCTTTGCAGACGGCGGATCCACTGCTTGTGCCAGCCGGCCACCAGCGGCGCGCCGGCACAGATGCGGCGGGCAGTGGCGTAGGCTTCCTCTTCGCACAGGGCGTCAGGCACGACGCGGGTGACCAGGCCTTTTTCGTAAGCCTCGGTCGCGGTCAGGATGCGTCCTTCGAGCAGAATTTCCTTCATCACCGCGGCACCGGCCAGTTTGAGCAGGCCTTCCATTTCGCCGGGATACATCGAGAAACCGAGCTTGTTGATCGGCGCGCCGAAGCGGGCGCTTTCGCCGCTGATGCGCAAGTCGCAGACGCCGGCGATTTCCAGTCCGCCGCCAATGCAGGCGCCCTGAATCAGCGCTACAGTCGGGTGCGGGCAATCGGCAATGGCGTTCAGCGCCGCTGCGACCTGATCGTGGTAATGCAGCGCCTGCGCCAGCGTGACGCGGCCGGTGACGAACTCTTCCAGGTCGCCGCCGGCGGCGAAAGCTTCGTGGCCGGCGCCGCGAATGACGATGCAACGGATGGCATCGTCCACAAAAAGATCCGCCATGTGGCCGGCGAGTTGCTGCCACATGCCGAGATTGATGGCATTCAACTTGCCGGGATTGCTCAGTGTCAGCGTGGCAATTTCATTCGATTTTTCGAGGTTGACCGTAGTCATCGGCAGGCTTCCTTCAAGGCTTTGAGTTAGATGTATAGGCGATGCGAATCAAATTCAGGACTCCTATATAAGATATAATACGCGGCCGGAATTCCGGTAATTATTAATTAGGGGGAGTAAGCCATGAGCAGCGCGATGTATGAGCGGATGCGGGTCAACCCAAAGTTCCAGGAACTCGTGACAAAACGAAGCCGTTTTGCCTGGATGTTGGCCGCTATTGTTTTGATCATGTTTTACGGCTTTGTGATGGTGGTGGCATTTAACCCCGCCTCACTGGGGCAGCCGGTCAGCGAGGGTTCGATGCTGACGGTGGGGGTAGCCGTTGAACTCTTCATGTTTATTTTCTTCTGGTCGCTGACCGCGGTTTACGTCAAACGGGCCAACAGCGAATTCGATTCCCTGACCCAGGAAATCGTCCAGGAAGCCTGGAAGGAGAACAAATAATGCGCCGCCTGACTCAACTCAGCACCGCTCTCGCGCTGCTCGCCGTAACGGCAATGGCCTACGCCGGCCCACCGGTCGAAGGCGCCATGGAACAACAGCCGACCAACTGGCACGCCATCATCATGTTCTGCATCTTCGTCGCGATGACGATGGGCATTACCTACTGGGCTTCGAGCCGGACCAAATCGACCGCCGACTTCTACACCGCCGGCGGCGGCATTACCGGCTTCCAGAACGGCCTGGCGATTGCCGGCGACTATATGTCCGCCGCCACGCTGCTCGGCCTGACCGCGATGGTCTACACCCAGGGTTACGACGGCTATATCTACATGCTGGCCTTCTTCGCCGGCTGGCCGATCATCCTCTTCCTGATGGCCGAACGCCTGCGCAATCTCGGCAAATTCACCTTCTCCGACATCACCGCCTATCGTCTCGACGAAGGCAAGGTGCGGACAATGGCGGCGATTTCCTCGTTGACCGTGGTCTGCTTCTACCTGATCGCCCAGATGGTCGGCGCCGGCCAGTTAATCAAGCTGCTCTTCGGCCTCGAGTACAACGTCGCGATCTTCGCCGTCGGCATCCTGATGATGGTGTATGTGACTTTTGGCGGCATGGTCGCGACCACCTGGGTGCAGATCATCAAAGCCTGCATGCTGATGTTCGGCGGTACGCTGGTGATGGTCCTTGCATTCAGCCAGTTCGATTTCTCATTCCAGAACCTGCTGGAAAAAGCGACCGCTATCCACAAGCTCGGCCCCAAACTGATGCACCCGGGCAGCCTGCTGGCCGACCCCGTCACCGCCATTTCACTCGGCCTCGGCCTAATGTTTGGCACGGCCGGCCTGCCCCACATCCTGATGCGCTTCTTCACGGTGACCGATGCCAAGGAAGCGCGCAAATCGGTGCTTTACGCTTCCGGATTTGTCGCTTACTTCTTCAACGTCATCTTCATCATGGGCCTCTGCGGCATCCTGATCGTCGGTCAGAACCCTGAGTTCTTTGAAGGCGGCACAGTCGGCGGCAAACTGATCGGTGGCGGCAACATGGTTGCCATGCACCTGGCCAATGCAGTCGGCGGCAACATGCTGCTCGGCTTCCTGGCGGCCGTCGCTTTTGCGACCATCCTGGCGGTGGTTTCTGGTTTGGCACTGGCCGGCGCCTCGGCGATTTCACACGACCTCTACGCTCGCGTCATCATGAAAGGGCGAGCCTCGGAAGCCAAGGAAATCCGCGTTTCCCGGATTGCCACCATCTGCCTGGGCTTTGTGGCGATCATTCTCGGCATTCTGTTCGAGAAGCAAAACATCGCTTTCATGGTCGGCCTCGCCTTCGGTGTCGCAGCCGCCGCCAACTTCCCGGTACTCATTCTTTCGATGTTCTGGAAAGGCCTGACGACGCGCGGCGCACTATTCGGCGGTTACGGTGGTTTGGTGACAGCAGTCTCCCTGGTGGTGTTTTCAAAATCGGTCTGGGTTGACGTGCTGCACAATGCCGCGCCGCTCTTCCCCTACACCCAACCGGCCTTGTTTGCGATGCCAGTCGCCTTCTTCCTCGCCTATGTTTTCTCGAAGAGCGACAGCAGCGCCCGCGCCCAAAAGGAAATCGTCGCCTTTGAAGACCAATATGTTCGCGGCCAGACCGGCTTCGGCGCCTCATCCGCCAGCAATCACTAAACGCTGCGGTCAACAAAAAACCCTGGCCGGATTTCCCGCCAGGGTTTTTTTACGCCGGCAAAAAGTGGCGCGTATTCCGGTGAAAGAAACTGGTACTTAAAACCGCCATCTATTCCGAACAGCGGAAATCACCAAGCCCGAATGATGACTTTGGTATGACGACAATTTGTCAGGAAGGGCATTGCACAGCCAAACAAAAGGCTCTGTAGGAGTTAAGTGTTGCAACAGACCAAAGCCCCATGCTGTCGTGGCCTCTCCAAAGAAAGCCTCATTGCAGCGGAAAACTTTGTGGTTGCTGGGCTTTTGCACAATCTCCCTTTGGCGGCAACAGCTAATTCCGACAGAGTCAAACAAAACCCGCCATGCGGCAAGCCAAGACATCAATGAGCCACAAAAGACAAAGGGCGCACACGGCGCCCTTATTCACAGGAGTTGCGAGCTTGTCATCGCCGATGCAGTCCTGGCTCTTTACTGCCCTTACGGACGCTTGGAGTCTCAAAAGTCCCTCTCGGGTACATCCTCATTATGGATTACCAAAGGGTAAAAATCAAAGTCTTTATGCCAAAACTGCATCAGGAACGGAAGCTAGTAGAGGTGAATGTAATGACAGTGCGGCGCGGACTGCATCTCGAATTGACTCAAAATCAGCCTCGCCAACACACGCACTGACCGTCTGCCGACCCTGCCTAGTACGAATGCTAAACAACTCAAGCCTGTCAGTCGATAATGTATAAATCATGTCGCACTTGGCCCAAACCTGTTTGGTCTTATCCTCGCCAGGCTTGGGATTCGAGCTTAATAGGTGATGATGAACACACATTTTTTCAGGAGCGGTGGTTGAAAGAGGAACCACCGTTACCAATTTGCTGTTGTGTTTATGCTTGGCAAGAATAACCACCGGTCTCGTTTTGACCATTTCCGGTTCATTAAAGCCATCAAAACGGCACATTAGTACGGCTCTTGTTCTTGGTTGGTATTTGAGAGTCATGCGACATTTTAGCGCAATGCCATTGCAATCTACCCAGTTCCAATAAGACATGTTTTCAGCTTACGGGTCAGATAATTACTCATGAATGAGTTATCTGGCAGGTGTTGGCACAATGCAGAAGTACTGGTGTGACGTTATACAAAAAGACGGCCACAGATTTCCCTGTGGCCGTTTAGTAATGTTGCTACGCAGGGAAAACCTTCAGCCGGTCTTCCTGGCAGGGCCGCCATCCATCTTGGCCAGCGCCTCACGACCATAGAGCAGGTGGTCGTGCATGTTTTTTTCGGCTTGCTCGGCATCGCCCGCCTCGAAGGCCGCCATGATGGTGCGGTGCTCTACCAGTGATTGCTGCAGCCGCCCTTCCAGCGAAAGCGAGTGCAGGCGGGAAAGCTTCAGCACCTTGCGCAGATCCTGAATCACCGAAAGCAGCCAGCGATTGTTGGTTAGCTCCTGAATGCGCCGGTGAAATTCCTGATTCGCTTCGAAGAAGGCATCAATACGATTTTCCTTCGCCGCCAACTCGAGTTTTTCATGAATCGCTTTCAAACCAGCGATATCCTCAGGTGTCGCCAGCTGCGCGGCAATAAAGGCGCAACGCCCTTCCAGCATGGCCATCAGCGGGAAAATATCGTCAATGTCCTGGTGCGAGATTTCAGTCACATAGCAGCCGCGGCGCGGCTTCAAGTCCACCAAGCCCTCCGCTGCCAGCACCTTGAGCGCCTCGCGCAGCGGGGTGCGCGATATGGCCAGCCGCCTTCGGCATCACCTCGGAAAAGATGTAATCCCATTTGCGG
>CAZLPR010000115.1:0-6337 GCA_964561415.1 uncultured Dechloromonas sp.
GGGATCGAGCAGCGGCAGCCCCAACTCCTGGATCGTGCGCAAGGCTTCGAGAACCGTCGGACTGAATCGGCCGCAATAAACCGCCACCAGATCGGGCATGGCGCCGAATTCCCTTAAGTTGGCGATGCTCCGGGCCGGGACCGCATGGTTGGGGCGCTCCACCAGTTTCAGGGGCCGGCCGCCAAGCACGCCGCCGCGCTGATTGATTTCCTCGGCGGCAATGAGAATCCCCTGCTTGATAGCCTCGGCGGAGGTGCTGCTGGCGTGGCCAAACTCGGCATCCAGACCAATATATACCGGCTTTTTTTCATCCGCTGCCAGTGTTTGAACGGGGTGCAATAGCGCACAAAAAATCGCAACAAGTGCTGCGTTAATTCTCCTACCCCACATATTCGGTCACTCTCCATTACCAAGCTGAATAGAGAGTGTTTTACCATAGTCTCACGCAATTTGGATGCTTTTGTTGAATTGGCTAAATTTGTAGTTATTAGCTGAAACAGTCTGATTCACAATCAACATCAGGTCGTAAACTGAGAGAGATATGAGAACGAGATAAGTCTTACGCGGATCGAGACCGATAATTGATCGCACTTCTATGCCTAGCGCAGACTGCTGCCAGTAATTCCTTGGAACGACCAATACCCGGATTGGAGCGCTCTCATCTGAGTCCTCGCTTTTCTTCTGAGACTCGTCAAGCCGCTTACAGCCCTTCAGGAGTCCGGTCTGGAGAGAGTGTGACCGGCAGCAGTTGGCCGATGGTGTAAATTGACTACTGCACCAGTAAACCGACGTTCGCCAGACCTGAACGTAGCCCGGCTAAAAAGATTGATCATTCCAATCAAACATAAAAGTGCTGCCTGATTCGGTCTTCCAGCAACTGCCGGGTTTCTTGTTCAGAAGCCTCGGCCAGTCGATTGAATACATTCAGCGCAATTGGCCGGAATGTCGCAATGACTTCAGGATCAAAATAGCGTCTGGAATGCCATTTTGCCAACGTGATGCAAAAAGCTTCCGGCAATCAGGGCGACACGGTAATTGTGGGCACCAGTACCCAAGTTAGTAAAAATCCACACACTGCTCTTGTTGCACTGCCGCAGCCATAAAAACAGCCCCATCACAATAGCGGCTTGGCCTCAGGGCATAAGCTGCACCCCCAACAGATTCAAGGTAAACCTCATGAAATCAGTCATCAAAGCATTCTTCAAAACACTCCGTATCGTCCTCGGCCCCTTCATGTTGCTGGGCGATTTCTTGCCCGGCCAAAAGGTCTGCTACGCTCTGCTGAGCAACAAGCAGCAGTTGATCAGCAATGCAGCAGCCTGGTGCTGTATCAATACAAAACCTGCCCCTTCTGCATCAAGGTTCGTCAGGAAATGCGGCGGCTAACGCTGAAGATTGAACAGCGGGATGCGCAACAGCCGGGGGAAAATCGTGACGAGCTGATCAAGCAAGGCGGACAGGCCAAAGTACCCTGCCTGCGGATCACCGACCCCACTGGCAAGACCCAATGACTTTACGAGTCCGGCGAGATCATCAAGTATTTGCAAGGACGTTTTGCCAATATCTGATCTGGACTGCTATACCCCAAGGTGCTGATAAAGCCCCTGCACAGCAAGATGGCCCGCAAAGCTGGCTTGTCACCGTAGATTCCAGCAGCGCTACGGTGCACCACTCAAAAAGGGCAAAAATGGATTGCCGGTCTGGCCATGCTGATTCCGACAAGCCTGATAGCCGTGGTCTGGTCGCTGGTTTTGTTTATCTATAAGCGGCTGAACATAGCCATGAATTCCAGCGGCAAGATTGACCATTATAGTAAAGTGGCCGAATAATACGATCACTCTACCAATGAACATTTTCAACCGCCTTGCCTCGCCTCAACTTCGCCCGTTCATCGATCGCCTCTGGGGCTGGGAGAGTAAACCACCGGAAATTGTCCGCCTTCCGACATTGCTCCCCGGTACCGGAGCAGAATTGTATTTCCATTACGGGGAGCCCTTTCGGTTCAAAGTCCAAGCGGATTGGGATTGCCTACTCACCGCCGGTCTTGGCCACCTGTTCTGTATTCGCAGCATTCCAATCGAACTTTTGCCAACCCCGAACATTGGATTTATTGCTGTCCGTTTCAGGATAGGCATGCTGCAACGATTTACCGACATCCCGGTAAACGAATTAGTCGATTGCCAACTCTCTGTTGAAGACATTTGGGGGGGCTCCGGGGCAACACTGCTCCGACATCTCTCCTACGCAGTCGATCAGCAAGAAAGGATTCGGCTCATCCAGTCTTTCTTGATTGATCGCTTAAAACCGGAATCATCCGACTTGCTCGTGGAGCATGCCATGAGTACGCTCTATCGAAAATCCTCAACATTATCGATAGATACGCTGGCCGACAGCCTGCATTTAGGGCGTCGGCAGCTTGAGCGCCGGTGGAAAACATTCTCCGGCCAGTCACCCAGCGAAACCAGATGCCTCAGTCGCTTCCAACGGACGGTCAGAGGATTGATGCTTGATCCTTCGACCAACACAGCAGATAGTGCCCTGATCGGCGGTTATTATGATCAGGCGCATTTCATTCATGACTTTCGGCGCCGGGTCGGCCGTTCCCCACGCCACTACCTGCTAGACGCGCACACCAAGACGCATTTTTACAATACCCCGCTCTAAAAGATCGACATCCTGAAGGCTCTAGATCAATCGCCTTGAGGAGTTACGTCGTGTTTGTACTATTAGTGGAACTTGAAGCGGATCAAGGAAAATCCGAAGAGCTTGTAAAACTTTTACGATCACTGGTCGCGTTGGCCGAACATGAGCCCGGTATTCTTTTTTACGCGGCTCAACGCCCCCAGAGCGAATCCAATAAATTTATTCTTTACGAATACTATGAGAACAAGGCGGCCTGGGAAACTCATTTGAAGAATGAACCTGTGCATGACAAGCTCAAATATTTTGAGTCCTTGCTGAAAGCTGCTCCCAAGCTAACTTTTTGTGATGCAATTTCAACGACCTCGATTTGATAACTTGGTATAAATACGGAGACAGGCGTTTCGCCAGTCTCCAAACCGCAGTGCCATACTCCAAGTGCACCTCCTACGGTGCACCGCTAAAAAAGGCAAAAACCAATCAGGAAGCCTCATGAGTCAAGCAAGTTACTGGATTCTGCGCTGTGAAAATCGTCTGCTGACCACCCGCCCGGATGCTGGCGGGGCGATTTTTCCGTCCGGCCCGGCAGCAGATTTCGGCTATCCCGAAAATCCGCTTCTGGTCGGGGAACACCACGGGCAGCCCTGCTACGCCGCCGATGTCACCCAACTACCAAATATTCCGGAGGGCGAGGCAATATCATTGCGCGCCATCTTCCAGCTGGCCGGCGCAGAAAGTTTCAGCCTCGCCGGCCGCGCAACCCAACTACTGGATTGGCAAAACCAGCATCGTTTCTGCGGCAAGTGCGGCACCCCCACCGTGATGAAGTCAGGCGAGTCGGCGATGCAATGCTCAAGCTGCGGCTTGCTGGCCTATCCACGCATTTCACCGGCGGTCATGGTCCTGGTCCGCGAAGGTGAGAAGCTGCTGCTGGCGCGTAGCCCGCGCTTCAAACCGGGGGTTTATAGCGCCTTGGCCGGCTTTGTCGAAGCCGGTGAAACACTGGAGGAATGCGCTGCCCGCGAGGTGCGGGAAGAGGTCGGCATAGAAATTACCCGGCTCCGCTATTTCCACAGCCAGCCCTGGCCCTTCCCCAATTCGCTGATGGTCGCCTTTTTTGCCGACTATGCCGGCGGGACGATCACGCCAGACCTGAACGAAATCGAGGCAGCAGACTGGTTTTCACCCAATGCCCTGCCTCTGCTGCCGGAATCGATCAGCATTTCACGTCAGCTGATTGATGCTGCGTTGGCCGAACACGACACCTGCACCGCAAAAAACTAGCTGCCCCGTTGGCTCATCCAGGCAATCAAACTCTGAGCCGACATCTGTTTGGCATAGAGAAAGCCTTGTGCCATATGGCAACCCATACCGCGCAAAAAGCCGGCTTGCTCTTCGGTTTCAACACCTTCGGCAACGATACTCATGTCGAGTTTCTGGCCTAGTGCAACAATCGTTTCGGCGAACATGCTGCCTTTGCCGCCGCTGATTACCGTGTCGGCGCCGGGGGAGGCGATGCTGTCGGGTATTCAGCCGATTCATTTCGAGATTGCCGCCAAACATGATGCGGCAACCCGCGTCCAGGAAAAGAGCAGCTTCGTGCTGCCTTGAGCCAGCCTCCATTTCAGGTAAATAACCCTGCCCAGGTGATCCGCTTTGCTCAGAAACCCATTGCCGGCGCAGAAAGAGCTGGTTTCTGCATCCAGTCGTTTGCACTGATGGCCGATAGAGTGAGCATGCATTCAAACCAGTCAGGCCTGGGCGATCTTCCCGAAAGGCGCTGTAGGCCGGGGTTTCGACGTATTATTTGAAGGCTAAGGAAAAATTACTTCGAGGACATAAAATGGATTATCAGCAACAGTTGGTTTCCCAGGCATCGGATGCAAGCAAAATATTTGTGTTCGATGAGGTTTATCCCCTGCGTGCGGCGCAGGAGCAGGCGGAAAAGAAGAAGTTGGGTGCTTTTGGCATGCTGACTAAATTGAATCCGTTCAACCGGCCGAAAGAGGACACAGTGCAACTATCCCGCCAGGAGTTGAGGCTGGAACCGTTCTGGCACATGGTGGCGAAACGCTCGATCGATTACACCTGCCAATTGACTTATCCGGTGGCGGTCAATAACCCGTATGCACAGTCGTTACAGATTGAGGACAAGGTTTACGAGGTGACGCGGCAGAAGGACAAGGCGCGCATCGAGTTTGTCGCGACTGAGCATTGTCACCGAAAGATTCCTTTTGACCGGCTGATGGACGGGATGCAGCGGGAAATCAAGCCGGCTGTTTTTGAGTCGCTGATCAACAAGTTCAAATACACGGAAGTCGAGCAGGTTGACCGGCCTGAACTGCTGAAACCGCTTCTCTCGATGTCGGCAGCGAAGCAGATCGTGATGGCCAGCCTCAACGGCGAGGCGGTCAGCGCTTCTGAAATTCAGCTGGATAGCATTGAGTTCGAGCGCACCCTGATGTACATCCGTCCGGTGTTTGCCTTCGAATTCAGATGGACGACGGCTGATAAGGTTGGCGTCATTGAGGTCGATGGATTGACCGGGGAGGTGGTCGAAAATGGGCGTTGGTTCAAGGATAAAGTGAACCAAATCCTGACCCGCGAGATGTTGGTTGATGTCGGGGCTGAAGTGGCGGGGGTGGTCGTGCCGGGTGGTGGGGTCGCGGTCAAGTTTCTCGCCAAGCTCACTGGCTAAATCGGGTTGATAAGCTTGTTCCGCGAGCGCTTGGCTGATTTCAGTTTCCCCGCTTTTCCGCTGGCGAGCTTCAGTTCAAGGCCTTATTCAGACGGAACGCTGAAAAAATAAGGCAATAACGTTTTTGCTGCCTTGATGCGTTGCTCGGTGCTTGCTGAGGGGGCATTCATTACGGCCAGCAAAAAGCTTTTCGGGTCGTTGAAATGGCTGCCGACATCAAGCACCGAATCGCGCTGCTCAATATCAGCTCTAGTCTGGCTGGCGCTTTCTCGGGATGTCCGCGCCGTTGCGCTGTCAGCGGCAGCGACCGCTTCGAGATCGTTCAAAACTCGCTGAAAGTCAGCGACTGCGATACTTTTCAGGCCGGCCAGCATGGCGGTTTGTCGATCCATATTGGGCGCCATTTCCAGCCCGGACTCAGTAATAAACATGCTGCCCAGGCTCGGGTCAATAAAGGCCGACCATTTTCCGCTGGCTGGATGAAAGGCCGGCGCCAGTGTGATCGCTGTCGGCTGAGCCGGCAGCAGATCAAGACTGGCCGGCGGCATATCGGCCAGATATTTGTCGCGGAGGGCGTTGAGGAAGCTGCGGGCCTGTGTAAGCGGCACGGGTTCGGCCAGCGAAAACCACAGTTGAAAGCCTTTTTGCCCGGAGACCGAAAGCGCCGGGGCTGGCAAGTCGAGTTCGAGTTGCACCGCCTGGTACAGATTGCCCACCCGCTCCCAATCGCCCGGTTTCTTGAAATGGATAAACATGGCCCGCGTCGTGGCATTCGACGCTACCGGGTTGAAGGCGATGCTGGTTTTGCCGGCCAACCATGTTTCGACAATCGTTGGCATTAAGGCGCCTTCGGTTGCGTTGTCCGGCGTTGCAGAAGTGTCTGCCGGCGTGCTGTGCCAGGCCTGGTCGGGAAGAAAATAGAGGCGTTGTAGCGCGCCGATCAGACTGTTCATGTGTTACCTATAAATAGAGGCGGCTTGAACCGGCTTGAGCCGCCGG
>CAZLPR010000116.1:0-4612 GCA_964561415.1 uncultured Dechloromonas sp.
GCGGGCGGCACGTCGCGCAAGGCAAAGTAAAGGCTGTCCAGGCTGCGTTTGGCGTCGTCGAGATGAGCATCGGAATAATTCAGCGGACTGCGATAGTGGGCGCGCAGGATGAAATAGCGCACTACCTCGGCATCGTAACGGCCAAGCACTTCGCGAATAGTGAAAAAATTACCCAGGGATTTCGACATTTTCTCGTTGTCGACGCGAACGAAACCATTGTGCATCCAGTAATTGACGAAGGTGCACTGATGCGCGCCCTCCGACTGGGCAATTTCGTTTTCGTGGTGCGGAAACTGCAAATCCTGCCCACCGCCATGAATGTCGAAATGCTGGCCAAGCAGCTTCGAACTCATGGCCGAACATTCAATATGCCAGCCTGGCCGACCCTCGCCCCACGGTGATTGCCAGGCCGGCTCGCCCGGCTTGGCATGTTTCCAGAGTACGAAATCGAGCGGATCCTGCTTGGCAGACTCGACCTCGACGCGCTCGCCCGCCCGCAAATCATCGAGCGACTTGCCGGACAACTTGCCATAACCGTCAAACTTGCGCACCGCATAATTCACGTCGCCATCCGTGGCCTGATAGGCCAGACCATTGGCTTCAAGCCGGCTGATCAGATCGAGCATTTCGGGCACGAACTCGGTCGCCCGGGGTTCAAAGTCGGGGCGCAACACCCCTAACGCATCCGCATCTTCATGCATGAAAGCGATGAAACGATTGGTCAGTTGCTGGATCGTTTCGCCGTTTTCCGCCGCCCGCCGGATAATCTTGTCGTCGATATCGGTAATGTTACGCACATAGGTCACGTCGTAACCGGAAGCCTTGAGCCAGCGATAAGCCATATCGAAAACCACCATCACCCGGGCATGCCCGAGATGGCAATAGTCATAGACCGTCATGCCGCAAACATACATGCGAACTTTATTCGGTTCGATAGGAACGAAAAGCTGCTTTTCGCGCTTCAGTGAGTTATAGATTTTGAGCATGGGGGGATCGTATTGTGGCGCCGCCGTGGCGCTTAAATCTATTGAATCACCGGCGTTTTTGGTAGAATGAAAAGATTGTAAAACCTTGAAAATTATAACATGGCGATGACTTCCAAATCCCTGTTCCAGCCCCGCTTTCCACAGTTCAAAATACTGCGCACCATCGTCATCGGCGCAGCCATTGGCTTTAGCGCACCGGCCTTTGCCGATAACTTGCCGGAGGTTCAGCGCCTGATCAAGCAAGGTCAGTTCGCTCAGGCGCTCGAAAAAGTTGATGCACATCTCAGCAGCAAACCCAAAGATGCTCAGGGTCGATTTCTCAAGGGATTGATTTACACCGAAATGAACAAGCCGGCAGAAGCAATCGGCGTATTCACCAAGCTCACCGAAGATTATCCGGAACTGCCTGAACCCTATAACAATCTCGCCGTTCTTTTTGCCCAGCAAAAACAATATGAAAAAGCGCGCACGGCGCTCGAAATGGCCATTCGGACACATCCCTCCTACGCCATCGCCTACGAAAACCTCGGCGATGTCTATGCCAAGCTGGCCAGCCAGGCTTATGACAAAGCTCTGCAACTCGACACCGCCAACGCAAACACACAAAACAAACTGGCCCTGATCCGCGATCTGATCACCACCTCAGGCAAAGGCAACGTCAAACCATCCGTCGCCGCGCCTGCCGTGGCCATTGCACCGCCTGTTGCCGTGGCCGCCAGGCCGGCTGTCGCCATCCCTCCGACAACCAGCGTCGTAACATCAACACCGGGCGCCGCCGCAGCAAACAATAGCAAAACCACCGAGGTCAAACCGGCACCGCTAGCAGTAGCGCCCACTCCACCGCCTGTCATAAAGAAGGCTGACGGAGCCAGCGAAGACATCGCCAAAGCCATTGCCACCTGGGCAAATGCCTGGTCACGCAAAGACGTGAAAGCCTACCTTGCCGCGTACGCAAGCGACTTCGAGACACCCAAAGGCATGTCCCGCAAGGCTTGGGAAGGGCAACGCGAAAATCGTATTGGAGGCAAGTCGGGCAGTATTTTAGTGACCTATGACGAACCCACCATTACCGTCAATGGCAACAAGGCCACCGTCAAATTCCGTCAGCACTATAAGGCTCCTGGTCTGAAGAGCTCGACCACCAAGACCATGACGCTGGTTCGCTCCGGCAACAAATGGCTGATCAAGGAAGAAAATTCGCGGTGATGTTGAGCCGCAAGTCAATTCTTGTTGCGTTAGCAATTTGTCTGGCGGGTGGTGTACTGCTAATCAACCACACCGCATCCGAGAGTACAGCGACCAGGGGCACAGGCGTACCGTCAGCTGACGAGCCAGCGACGGCGCTCTCAAGAAGCGGATTTCTACCGGCAAAACCAGCAGGAGCACTCCCGGCGACTTTTTCTGACTCCGGGCCTGAAGCGCAGTTGGTCACGATTTTCCGGAAAATCGAAGCCAACCAGCTGAGTGATGCACTGCTCCTGACAGAATCCCTATTGCGTCAGCACCCGAATTACCGCCTGGCAAACCTGATCAAGGGTGATTTGCTGCTCGCCCGGACACAGGATATCCAGACTTTCGGCGCCATGCACAACGCACCGGCTGAAAAAGTTGCTGATCTGCGCGCCGAAGCCATCGCTCGCCTGAACGGCTACAACGAGAAGCCGGAAAAAAACAATGTGCCGCGTTACCTGTTGCAAATGCAACCCGACCAGCGCTACGCCATCGTTGTCGACACCAAGCGTTCGCGACTTTATTTGTATGCAAACGACTTGGCCAATGGCGGTCGACCGCGTTTTGTCGCCGATTATTATGTGACGCAAGGCAAACTTGGTGCCGAAAAGGTTTCTGAAGGTGACAAGAAAACGCCGATCGGCGTTTATCACGTCACCAGCAGCCTGCCGCGGCAAAAACTGACTGATCTTTACGGCAGCGGCGCCTTTCCGATCAACTATCCGAATGAATGGGACAAGCATCAGGGGCGGAACGGCAGCGGTATCTGGCTACACGGAACACCGTCCAATACTTTTTCCCGACCGCCGAAAGCCTCCGAAGGGTGCGTCGTATTAACCAATCAGGATCTCGACAGCATCGCCAAAAGTCTGCAAGTCGGTTTAACGCCGGTGATTATCAGCAGCTCAGTCGAATGGCTGTCATTCGACGACTGGGCCAAAGAACGCAAAGAACTGAACAAAAGTATCGATAGCTGGCGTACTGATTGGGAAAGCCGCAACACTGAGCGCTACCTGAAGCATTACTCAAAGCGCTTCAAGGCCGGCAACCAGAGCTTTGACCAGTTCGCCGCACAGAAAAAACAGGTGAATACCAGCAAAGAGTGGATCAAGGTAAAAACCAACAATCTCTCGGTGTTCCGCAACCCAGGCAAGGAAGAGGTCGTTGTCGTCACGTTTGATCAGGATTACCGCAGCAATAATCTGAATAACCTGATGAAAAAGCGTCAGTACTGGTGGCGCGAGGATGGCCAATGGAAAATCATTTACGAAGGAAGTGCATGATGCTGAAAAAACTTACCACCCTGACCGCCGCCCTACTTTTTTCTGTGGCCTCCTGGGCCACGCCGGCAGTCGAAATCACCACTTCGCTTGGTGCGTTCACTATTGAGCTGTATCCGGAAAAATCACCGCGCACCGTTGAGTTATTTCTCATGAATGCCAAGCATGGTTTTTATGAAGCAACCATATTCCACCGCGTCATTGATGGCTTCATGATTCAGGGTGGCGGCTTTAATCAGGCCATGAGCGAGAAAAAAGTCCTGACGCCGGCCTTGAAAAACGAAGCAACCAATGGCCTGAGCAATGATCGCGGCACCGTCGCCATGGCGCGCACCGCCGACCCGCACTCGGCCAGAGTGCAATTTTTCGTCAATCTCAAAGACAACACCTTCCTCAACCACCGCTCGACATCCGACCCGCGCGGCTGGGGCTATGCGGTCTTCGGCAAGGTCAGCCAGGGGATGGACGTGGTGGACAAAATTGCCAAAAC
This sequence comes from uncultured Dechloromonas sp., assembly GCA_964561415.1. Classification (GTDB taxonomy): domain Bacteria; phylum Pseudomonadota; class Gammaproteobacteria; order Burkholderiales; family Rhodocyclaceae; genus Azonexus. The sequence goes on from CAZLPR010000116.1 coordinate 3,987, forward strand.
CCCCACGGGCAACGCGGGTTATTACGAAAACGTTCCGACGACGCCAGTCATCATCCAGAACGTTAAAATTCTCTCCGACAAATAAGGATTCTTATGATCAAAATCACCACTAACCACGGCGTTATCGGCCTCGAACTGAATGCTGAAAAGGCGCCCAAAACGGTCGCAAATTTCCTCGCTTACGTTGAAGCCGGCCACTACAACAACACCATTTTTCACCGTGTGATCAAGAATTTCATGATCCAGGGCGGCGGCATGGAGCCGGGTATGAATCAAAAGCCCTGCAATGCGCCGATCGAAAATGAAGCGGCAAATGGCTTGAAAAACAAGCGCGGTACGGTGGCCATGGCACGCACCAATGATCCGCACTCGGCGACCGCACAATTCTTCATCAATACCGTCGACAACGACTTTCTCGACTTCAAGGCAGCTTCCGGCCAGGGCTGGGGCTACTGCGTTTTTGGCGAAGTCGTCGAAGGCCTGGACGTGGTTGAGAAAATTCGTGCGGTCAAAACCGGTAACAAAGGCTTCCATCAGGACGTGCCGATGGAAGACGTGATTATCGAAAAAGCAGAAATCGTTTGATTTTTTTTATTTCCGATCTGCACCTGTCGCCCCGGTCACCC
>CAZLPR010000116.1:4622-6316 GCA_964561415.1 uncultured Dechloromonas sp.
TTTGTTTCTCCAGTTCCTTGGCGCCCGGGCCCGGCAGGCGGATGCGTTGTTTATCCTCGGCGACCTTTTTGAAGCCTGGGTCGGCGATGACGATTGCACCGAACCCTTCAACGCCGGAATCATCGCCGCCTTGCGCGCGGCCAGCGACAGCGGACTGAAAATATCGGTACTGCACGGCAACCGTGATTTTCTGCTCGGCAGCGACTTCTGCGCCGCCAGCGGCGTCAAGTTGCTGAACGATCCTTACATACTTTCCACCGCCGAATGGCAATTCGTCCTTTCGCACGGTGACGCGCTATGCCTTGACGATGCCGAATACATGGCCTTCCGCGCCCAGGTACGCCATCCGGAATGGCAGGCCGCCCTGCTCGCCAAACCGCTGGTCGAACGGCGGGCCATTGCCGCCCATATGCGTGAAGTGAGCGAATCGAGCCAGCGCAACAAGGAAATACCTTGCACCGACCTGCAGCCGGCGGCAACGGATGACTTTCTGCGTGAGCACGGCTACGCCACGTTCATCCACGGCCACACCCATCAGCCGGCGAAACATGACCATATCGTCGACGGCATTCATGTCGAGCGCTGGGTATTGTCCGACTGGCACGAAGATCGGGGCGAATGCCTGATCTGGGATGGCGAAGCGCTGCGCCGTGAAGCCATCAGCGACGAAAATCGGCCTTGAAACCATGTTGACCGCAGCCATCACCGACACTCCCGCGCTGCAAATTTTGCGCGACGTTTTCGGCTATCCAGCCTTTCGTGGCGCCCAGGCCGAGATCATCGCGCACATTGAATGCGGTGGTGACGCCCTCGTGCTGATGCCCACCGGCGGCGGCAAAAGCCTTTGCTTCCAGATCCCGGCTCTGCTGCGTCCCGGCTGCGCCGTTGTCGTTTCACCGCTGATTGCGCTGATGCAGGATCAGGTTGACGCCCTGACCCAGCTCGGTGTTCGTGCCGCCTGCCTGAATTCAACCGTCGATTGGCGCGAAGCGCAAAACATCGAGCAAAAAATATTCAGCGGCCAGCTCGATCTCGTTTATATCGCTCCCGAACGCCTGCTCCTCGAGCGCACGCTGGCCCTGCTCGATGCGCTCAGCGAAGCCGGCAAGCTGGCGCTCTTTGCCATCGACGAAGCGCATTGCGTCTCGCAATGGGGACACGATTTCCGCCCGGAATATCTCCAGCTTTCCGCCCTGCACGAACGCTACCCCAGCGTTCCCCGCATCGCCCTCACGGCCACCGCCGACCAGGCCACCCGCCGCGAAATCCTGACTCGCCTTGGCCTGAACGAAGCGCGCGTTTTTCTCTCCAGCTTCGACCGGCCCAACATCCGCTACACCGTGGTCGAAAAGGACAACGCCAAGAAACAGCTGCTCGGATTCCTCGCTGGCCGCAAAGGGCAAGCCGGCATTGTTTATTGCCTGTCGCGCAAAAAAGTCGAGGAAACCGCCGAATGGCTTTCCGCTCAAGGCTACCCCGCCCTGCCCTACCATGCCGGCCTGCCGGTCCAGACGCGTGCCGCCAACCAGCGCCGCTTTCTGCGTGAAGAAGGTTTGGTCATGTGCGCCACCATTGCATTCGGCATGGGCATCGACAAGCCGGATGTCCGTTTCGTCGCCCACCTCGACCTGCCGAAAAGTATCGAAGCCTATTATCAGGAAACCGGGCGCGCCGGGCGCGATGGCGAGCCGGCC
>CAZLPR010000117.1:0-6312 GCA_964561415.1 uncultured Dechloromonas sp.
GCTTTACTCGCCGCGCAACAAGATTTTGGCCACTTCGCTGCTGATCGAAGCCTTCCTCTACGAAGAGCAGACCCGGCGCGGCATTTCGCTGAAGCATTTCGACGAATTCAACGATGTCGCCGACCATTGCACGATCTGCCACCGCTGCCTGAAGCCTTGCCCGGTCGACATCGATTTCGGCGATGTTTCCGTCGCCATGCGCAACTTCCTGCGCAAACAGGAGAAAAAACGCTTCAGCCCGGGCACCTTTGCCGCAATGACCTATCTCAATCTGAAAGATCCGGCGACTATCAAGCTGATGCGTGCCGGCATGATGGATTTCGGTTTCAAAGCCCAACGCCTGGCTCACAAAGCCGCCAAAGCCCTTGGCCTGACGCAGGAAACACGCGCCCATCCGCCCGCCACGATCGGCGCGCCGACGGTGAAGACACAGATCATCCATTTCCTCAATCGACCGATGCCGGGCAACTTGCCGAAACGCACTTCGCGCGCCTTGCTGGATATCGAGGACGACAAAGTGATTCCCGTCATCCGCAATCCGCGCAAGACCACCGAGGAATCGGATGCTGTTTTCTACTTCCCCGGTTGTGGTTCCGAACGCCTGTTTTCCCAAGTGGGCCTTGCCACCCAGGCCATGCTGTATGAAATCGGCACCATCACCGTGCTGCCGCCGGGCTATCTGTGCTGCGGCTATCCGCAGACTTCAGCCGGTGATGAAGACAAGGGCCTGAAGATCACCACCGATAACCGTGTGCTCTTCCATCGCGTCGCCAATACGCTGAACTACCTCGATATCAAGACAGTGATTGTTTCATGTGGAACCTGCATGGATCAGCTGCTGAAGTATCAGTTCGACAAGATATTCCCCGGTTGCCGCCTGCTCGACATCCACGAATACCTGATGGAAAAAGGCCTCAAGCTGGATGGCGTCGAAGGCACGCGTTACATGTACCACGAGCCTTGCCACACGCCGATGAAAGCCTATTCAGCGCTCAAAGTAACCAGTACCTTGATGGGCCAGGACGTGCCATTGAGCGACCGCTGCTGCGGCGATGCTGGCTCTTTTGCCTATTCCCGTCCGGATATCGCCACCCAGGTGAAATTCCGTAAGCAGGAAGAAATCGAAAAAGGCGCTGCCAAGCTGCGCGATGACGGCTTCAACGGCGATGTCAAAATCCTGACCTCCTGCCCAGCCTGCCTGCAAGGGCTTTCCCGTTACGACGACGATGCTGAAACAAAAGCCGATTACATCGTCGTCGAGCTAGCCAAGCACTTGCTCGGTGAAAACTGGATGGCCGACTTTGTAAGCAAAGCCAATACCGGCGGAATTGAGCGTGTATTGCTGTGATTTTTGCCCCATTTTCAAGGTTGACCGCGAAATACCTATTTTCCTTGAGGTAAGTCCTCGCACTACTAATGCTCCGGTGTAATCTATTACCGTGAATGGAGTATTAAACCGTGATTAAGGCCAGCAAATCCTGCGAGTTGTGTACAACAGCGGGTGGTGAGATTCTTTGGGAGTCTCCCACCTGCCGGATTATTCGCGTTGACGACCCGAACTATCCAGGTTTTTGCCGTGTCATCTGGAACGCCCACGCCCGCGAGATGACGGATATCGAGCCAGCACAACGACAATATCTAATGTCTGTAGTATTCGCTGCCGAAGCAGTAGTGCGTCGGCTTTTTGCACCCGACAAAATCAACCTGGCCAGTTTTGGCAATGTGGTTCCGCATCTTCACTGGCACATAATCCCCCGCTGGCAAAATGACAAGCACTTCCCGGAACCCATCTGGGGATCAATACAACGCCAGGAAAACCTTAACCGGCGCATGGTCAGCAATAGCGAATGGGCAGCGGCACTTATCGAAACGCTCAACATGACAGAAACACAAAACTGACATTGCCATGAACGCCCCCATCACCTCAGCCCCCCTGCACATTCCAGACTTGGCCACCGGGATGGATTATCTTTCGGCGCTGACCCTCGCCAATCCATCCATTGCCGAACAGCAACTGATGCGGTTTATTGACGCCCTCCTCGTGGCGCCGCCGGAGCCGGGGGTAATGTTAACTTTGCTTGAACATGCGCGGGTTCCCATCTGTTTCGTCGAAGAAGAAATGGCCCAGCTTTATCACAACAAGCCGCTGGTGCTGACCCAAAAGGAAGAGGAAAGCTTCCAACAAGTGGTCGGCGCCTGGCGCAAGATGCTCAAAGCCTATGCTTTATGCGTCCGGCTTGAGCAACCCGAGGCAAATAACCCACAACACGCATCGTTGATGGCCTCCATATTGCACCGCTGTATTTACTACACCGGAATGATCATTCTCGAGCACTATCGGGCACGGCGTGAATTACCTCGCGGCATCTGGCTCGAACTGCATGGCTTTTACGAAACAGCGGAAGAATGGGGTCTAGCCTACACCCCGGTCGAAGACTCGCTTGAAAACAGTTTCCAGTCTACCCACTGTGCCGCTGCCTACGCCACACTTCTGCTGATCGATATTGCCAGCCCATATAGCAATAGTGTTCGTAATCTGAACCTTATCCGGCGCTGGGCAACAATGTGGGCGCCACTTATTTCAATCCATCAATTAGACGATGACCTGGAGATTCCCCCTTATATCGTCGAGCTTTTCAAAGATGCGCCACTCCACCCGAGCGCGCTGGTTGACGAGGTGGATAGTTATGCCCGCCGCCTGGATACAAACCGTCTCGGCCTGCAAATCAATCATATGCTCAACCAGTTACAGCAACGGATCTCCCCCTCCCAACTCGGTCTGGGTGAAGAAACCACGGGCCACGTCATTGAGTTGCTGAAGCGTTTATCCCGCCCCTGGACACAAGCGGCATCACCCCGCAAATTTCGACGCTTCAGCAGCGAAGGAATTGCCCGCCTTGCGATTGGCTTTGAGGCCATGCATTTTCTGGTATCAGGCAAAGCCTTTGAGCAACCCTCGACGGCAAATACCTATTCACGCAGCAAGTGCGACCAATTATTTACCTTTGGCGACCGTGCTAATCCGGGTCATGGCCAGCAGAGTCTGAATATTCACCCGGAAACCAGCTATCCGGTCGAGGAATGGGCCGTCATCAATCATTCAGCTAACGGCTTTCGACTGGCTAAAAATAATCCCGGCCTAAAAATCCGCCACGGTCAGTTGATGGTTATCTGCCCACACGATGGCGAGCACTTCCTGCTCGCCCAAGCCACCTGGCTGATGGAAGAAATAACGACTGGAATGCTGCTTGGCATCGCCACCTTGCCGGGCTTACCGATCGGCATCGGTATCCGCATTGCCGCCGAGTACGGTGCAACTGGCGATCAACTGACCCGGGCCTTCCTATTGCCACCAATGCCGATTTTCAACGAAGGAGGTTCGATCGTTCTCCCGTCCGGCCTGTATCAGGCAACTCGGATACTTGATGTTTTTACTGTCGATGATCATTGGCAAATCCGTCTTGATCACATCATTCAGTGCGGCGCTGATTTCGACCGCATCGATTATCAAGCGCTTTGAGGTATCTTCAGGTGAAGGTGGATGAGTACGCTAAAATGTGCCCCTTATCCAGGAGGTAACAATGGCTGGCATTGATCGAGACACGCCAATACCGAGTGAAATTAAGCTGCATCAGAAGTCCCGCCGGCTCGAACTTTCCTACGAGAGCGGTGAACACTTCATGCTCGACTTCGAATATCTCCGTGTTTTCACCCCCTCGGCAGAAGCTCGGGGGCATGCACCCGGTCAAGAGACGCTGCAAACGGGGAAACGCAATGTAGAAATCGAGCGCATCGAACCCGTCGGCACTTATGCGCTTCGCTTTATTTTTTCCGACCATCACGACAGTGGCCTTTATTCTTGGGACCTGCTCTACAACCTGGGCAAACACCACGAAGAATTGTGGCAGGACTACCTGAAACAAATAGAAGCCCAGGGTCTATCACGCGATATCGACACCTCGTCCCGCCCCACGGGTGGCAGTTGCGGTCAACATCATTAAAACCATGAAAAACGACACCACTCATTTCGGCTTCGAAACTGTCGCCGAGCAGGAAAAAGCCCGCCGCGTCGCCGATGTTTTCGACTCAGTCGCCAGCCGCTACGATCTCATGAACGATTTGATGTCCGGTGGCATGCACCGCCTCTGGAAAGCCTTCACCATTCAGCGCAGCGGCGTTCGCGAAGGATCACGCGTTCTGGACGTCGCCGGCGGGACTGGCGACCTGGCGCTGGCCTTTGCCAAACGCGTTGGCAAAAGCGGCCAGGTCTGGCTCACCGACATCAACAACGCGATGCTCGCCTGTGGGCGCGATCGCCTGCTCGACAAAGGCTATATGCTGCCCGTCACCCAATGTGACGCAGAAAAACTACCATTTCCAGACGACTGGTTTGATTGCGTAACCGTTGCTTTCGGACTGCGCAACATGACCCACAAAGACGCTGCGCTCGCTGAAATGTACCGCGTTTTGCGTCCGGGTGGCCGCTTGCTAGTTCTCGAGTTTTCGCAAATCTGGAAGCCGCTGGCGCCGCTGTATGATTTCTACTCATTCAAAGTTATCCCGCGCGTTGGCCAATTGGTCACCAATGACTCTGCGAGCTATCGCTATCTGTCAGAATCAATCCGCGTTCATCCCGGACAAGAAGAACTCAAGACAATGATGGAAACAGTCGGCCTGGAAAACGTTGAATATTTCAACATGGCGCTCGGTGTCGTCGCCCTTCACCGCGGTTTCAAGTTCTAATTGCCTCGAGTTGATGTTATTCAAAATTGACTATGGCCGCTTTTGAGCCACTCATTCTCCCCCTCCTGAATCATTTAATTCAGGCAGAAACCTGGGCTGGCAATCGCTTGCGCCCCTTCTCGGGTTCTCAGTTTCTGGTCATCACCGGGTTCGTCGAACTCAGCTTTTGTATTGATGAACATGGCTTACTAATGCAGGGCAATCCGGCACGCCCGACAGATGTCACGCTGACTTTACCGACTGACGCACCCGCCAGATTGTTGCTCGATCGCAACGCCTTGTTTTCCTCAGTCAAACTCGCCGGCTCAGCTGATTTAGCCGAGGGACTTGCTTTCGTATTTCGCAATCTGGATTGGGATATCGAAGCAGATATGGCGCGGTTTATCGGCGATATCGCCGCCCGACGCCTGGCGGTATCAGCAGCGCAACTCAGCCAACAAACTCAGGATAGCGTTCTGCGAACAGCTCAATCGATCGTCGAATTTGCTACCGAAGACTCCGGATTATTAGTCCCTGACCGCGAAATCCAGGCCTTCGGAGTCGCCGTTGATTCCTTACGTGATGCTACCGCGCGCTTGGAAAAGCGAATTCAGCAGCTCTGAATTCATAAAATTCAGTTTTGTAAGCTATTTTATGAGACGCCTGATCAGCCCGCGATCTTGGCTAGCTGCAAAAATTCATAGATAAAAAAATAGCAGCCGAAGCTGCCATTTTTCGTCCCCGAAGAGAGTTGTCTAGTGCGCAACTTTGCGCAGACGCTGAATAGCTTGCAATTGAGCGATGGCTTGCGCCAGTTCGATCTCTGCGTAAGCGTAATCCACTTCTGCCTGCCGGTTGGCAAGCGCCTCTTCGGCACGCTTTTTCGCATCCAGTGCCTTGGCTTCGTCCAGATCATGAGCACGAATTGCCGTATCAGCCAACACTGTAATCATGTCAGGCTGAACTTCAAGCATGCCACCCGATACATAGACCAATTCATAATCCGCCTGGTTCGGCACCTTAAGACGGATCGTACCGGGCTTGATACGAGTCAACAGCGGCGTATGGCGGGGCAAAATACCGAGCTCCCCGGCTTCACCGGGAAACACGGCTATCTCAACCAGACCGGAGAAGATGGACTCTTCGGCGCTGACAACATCACAATGAACAGTCATAACCATCGCTGGCTCCTATGCTGATGCCACATTAACGCAGGGTCTTGGCTTTCTCGATTGCTTCTTCGATACCGCCAACCATGTAGAACGCCTGCTCGGGCAGATCATCGTATTCACCAGCACAGATACCCTTGAAGCCCTTGATCGTTTCCTTGAGCGTAACGTACTTGCCCGGAGAACCGGTAAAGACTTCCGCCACGTGGAACGGCTGCGACAGGAAACGCTGGATTTTACGAGCGCGGGAGACGGCAAGCTTGTCTTCAGGCGACAGTTCGTCCATACCCAGAATGGCGATAATGTCACGCAATTCCTTGTACTTCTGAAGGGTCATCTGAACGGCACGCGCCGTGGCGTAGTGCTCTTCACCAACGACTTGCGGATCGAGCTGGCGGGAAGTGGAGTCGAGCGGATCGAC
>CAZLPR010000118.1:0-1422 GCA_964561415.1 uncultured Dechloromonas sp.
GGCACCCGCTGCTTCGTGCTGATGATCCCGCAGGCGGTGTTCAACACCCATATTCTGTCCAGCCCCAAGGCGCTGGGCTATCTTTCCCGCCTGCTGGCCGATCGCACGCGCGCCATGACGGTCGATATCGTCACCGCCACCGCCCGCGCCGTGGCCAAATCCAGCGACCCGTATGCCTTGACGCTGAGCAGCGCCACGCCCGGCAAGGTTGTCGTACTCAATGTCGGCCTCAGCCAGATTCATTTCGGCATTTACGACACGCATGATCTCGGCGCCGACATTCACGGCATCATCGACAGCACCGACCAGAGCCTCTGCCAAGTCACCGTGATGGTCGGCCCGCAGAGCAAAATCATGACCTGCCCACCCTTCCCGATCAACGATCTGTTCAAGGTAATGAAAGAAGCGACCCAATTGCTCGGCGACGCTTTCATTTTCCATCCGGAAGACGTCACCGCCTTCGGCCACCGCGTCGTGCATGGCGGCAGCAAGTTCTCCAGTTCGGTGGTGATCACCCCGGCGGTGATCGCCGACATTGAATCCTTGTCGTGCTTTGCCCCGCTGCACAATCCGGTCAATATCGAGGGCATCCGCGAGGCCATGCAGCAGTTCCCCGGCGTGCCGCATGTCGCCGTTTTCGACACCGCTTTCCACCAGACACTGCCGCCTTACGCCTACCTTTACGGCCTGCCCTACGATCTCTACAAGCAGAGCGGCATCCGCCGTTACGGCTTCCACGGCACCTCGCACCGCTATGTTTCGTTGAAGGCGGCCGAAGTCCTCAAGCGCCCGCTCGGCGAACTGGAAATCGTCTCCTGCCACCTCGGTATCGGCGCCTCGCTGTGCGCTATCGACCACGGCCGTTCGGTCGACACGACGATGGGCATGACACCGACCGATGGCCTGATCATGCCCAGCCGCTCAGGCAGCATCGACCCGGCGGTGATGATTCATCTGATGGAAAACCATCACCTGTCACCCGATCAACTCTCGCACCTGATCAATACCGAAAGCGGCCTGAAAGGCATTTCCGGCATTTCCAGCGACATTCACGACATCGAAGCGGCCGCCAGCGACGGCCACCACCGCGCCCTGCCCGCCCACAAGGCTTTCTGCTATCAGGTGCGGAAAAACATCGGCGCTTACGTCGCGGCAATGGGCGGCATCGACGTTCTGGCCTTTACCGGCGACATTGGCGAAAGCAGCGCCACGGTGCGCAGTCTGGCCTGCCAGGGTCTCGGCTATATGGGCATCAAGCTCGACGAGGAAAAGAACCGCAACCTGGGCAAAATCGGCGCCTATGCGGTGATCTCGACCGACGATTCGCCGGTCACCATCCTCGTCATCACCAACGACGACGAACGCCTGGTCGCCTGGGAAACCCTGCGCGCCATCGAGCGCAACCAGCTGACGCTGGCCGCC
>CAZLPR010000118.1:1454-2031 GCA_964561415.1 uncultured Dechloromonas sp.
CACGTGCACCTCTCGCAAGCCGATGTCGAAAAGCTGTTTGGCCCGGGCCATCAACTGACGCCGGAACACGAGCTGTCCCAGCCCGGCCAGTTTGCTTGTGCCGAAAAAGTCCATCTCGTCGGCCCCAAGGGGCGCATCGCCAATGTGCGCGTGCTCGGCCCGACGCGGAAGGAAACCCAGGTCGAAATCGCCATGACCGAGCAGTTCAAGGTCGGCATCCAGCCGCCGATCCGCCAATCCGGCGACCTCGTCAACACCCCCGGCATCACGCTCGAAGGCCCGTATGGCACAAGCACCATCGAACGCGGCGTGATTTGCGCCCAGCGCCACATTCACATGACGCCGGAAGATGCGCTGCGTTTCCGCGTGCGTGACAACTATGTCGTCCGCGTCCGCATCGAAGGCGAGCGCGAACTGATCTACGGCGACGTCGTCGTCCGGGTCAATCCCGGCTTCCGCCTGGCCATGCACATCGATACCGATGAAGGCAACGCGGCCAATATCCGCACCGGGATGATTGGTTATATCGAAGAAATTCAGCAGCGCCATTAAGCCGGCTGCCTGATCAAGTAAAAAA
>CAZLPR010000118.1:2041-6291 GCA_964561415.1 uncultured Dechloromonas sp.
CCTTTTTTACTTGCCCCTCAACCTGCCGAGTCAAGCCTCCGGCAGCGCCTCAATACTGCGGCAGACAGCGGCCAGCTCGGTTTCGATTTCAGGAATTGTCGCCAAAATGTCGTCGACCGCAGCGCGCTCGCGAATCTGGGCATTGAGCCGGTTGGCTTGCTGATGGAGATGGTTGAGGTAAAGAGTGCCGGTGACGCCCTTGAGCGAATGGATCAGATGCTCGGCATTCGCCATATCACTCGCTACCAGCGCCCCGCGCAGGCGCTCAATATCGCTGACATGACTGGCCGAGAACATTTTCAGGAGCCGGGTAAAGCGCTCGGCGCTGCCTCGCATCATGGTCAGGCCAGCCTGAATGTCGATACCGGGAATCTGCGCTAATGCGGCGTGCAGATCACTTTGCCCGCTCACCGGCAGAACGGTAATGGGCGGTTCGACCGGCTTGACCGATTCAAGCGGTTCAAGCGCGGCAAGCCGGCGCTGCGGCAGCCATTTGAGCAGCGCGGCATAAAGCGCCGCCGGGTCAACCGGCTTGGCGACAAAGTCATTCATGCCGGCCGCCATGCACGCCTGCCTGTCCTCGGCGAAAGCATTGGCCGTCATCGCCAGAATCGGTATCGCACACTGCGCCGGATTGGCCCGGATATGCTGAGTCGCTTCCAGTCCGTCCATGACCGGCATCTGCATATCCATCAGGATCAGGTCAAAAATTTCATCGCGTAATTTTTGCAAACCCTCGGCGCCGTGTTCGGCCAGCACGACATGCATTCCGACCTCCTCCAATAGCTCAAGCGCCACTTCCTGATTGATCGGATTATCTTCACAAATCAGCACGCGGCTGCCGGCGTAATCACGGCGCAGGATGAGGGCGGCGGGCTCTTCCGACGCCACTGGCGATAATGCAGACAGCGCCACAAGCGCCGTTTGAGACTCGCTGCGGCCGAAACGAGCAGTAAACCAGAAGGTGCTTCCCGCCCCCGGCTGGCTCGTCACCCCGGCTTCGCCGCCCATCAACTCGGCCAAACGGCGGGTGATGGCAAGACCAAGACCGCTGCCGCCGTAATTGCGCGTCGTTGAATTGTCGGCCTGCTCAAAAGTGGTGAATAGACGACTCACCGTTGTCGCATCAATGCCGATTCCGGTGTCGCTGACCTCAAAGCGCAGCATGACATGACGCTCGCTCTGCTCAAGCAGCGTGCTGCACAGGACGATTGAACCCTGTTCGGTAAACTTGACGGCGTTCCCCAGGTAATTGAGCAAGGCCTGGCTGAGACGGGTCGGGTCGCCCCGCAAGTGACCGGGCAGTTCTGGCGCCAGCGAAATCTGCAAGGACAACCCTTTCGTTTCGGCCCGCTCGCGCACCACGCGGGTGACGCGCTCAAGCAAAGGCGCCAGATCGAATTCAATGTTTTCCAGCTCCAGCTTGCCAGCCTCAATCTTGGAGATATCGAGCACATCATTAATCACCGCCAGCAAGTGATCGGCCGACTCGCGAATTTTGCCCAATTTATCGAGTTGACCGGCGTCTTGCGCGTTGCGCTGGAGTAAATGCGTCAGGCCGATAATGGCATTCATCGGCGTCCGGATTTCATGGCTCATATTGGCCAGGAACACACTCTTCGCTTGATTGGCCACCTCGGCTACCTCCTTCGCCGCCGCCAGTTCGGCGGTGCGCTGTTCGACCAGTTCTTCGAGATGATGGCGGTGGCGATCCAGCTCTTCGCCGATGCGTTTCTTCTCGGTGATGTCCTGCTTCACGGCCAGATAATGCGTCACCGCGCCATCCGGCTGACGAATCGGCGAGATGACCGCATGCTCGTAATAGATTTCGCCATTTTTGCGCTTGTTGATCAACTGGCCTGACCAAACGCGGCCGCCACGCAAAGCCTGCCAAAGCTCAACATAGGTCGGACGCGGCGTCAGCCCGGACTGGAGAAAACGCGGATTTTGGCCCAGGGTTTCCTCAAGCGTATAGCCGCTGCTCTCAAGAAATGCCTGATTGACGTATTCAATTTTGGCGCCGAGATCAGTAATCACCACTGATTCCGGGCTTTGCTCAACCGCCAGCGAAAGCTTGCGCAGGCTGGCCTCGGCAATTTTCTGATCTTCCAGAATACTGAGCAGGGCCAGACGCGAGGCATCGGCCTGAGCGAGCAAACCTTGCATTTCAGCCCGCGCCTCAATCGCTGCCAGTTGATCGGCGACCCGCTCGGAAACATTGCGCGACAGCATCATGAAACGGCGCGGCAGCCAATCGCCCGGCTTCTGCGTCACCGACAATTCAAACCATTGCACGCCGCCCAACAAAGGCAAAGACAAACGCTGGCCGCGCGAAATGCCGGTTGCCATCGCCTCCTTCAAGGCAACATGACAAACCGACACCGCTTCTGGCGGCAAAACATCATCCAGCCGGCGCCCCAGCAGCGCCTCGCGCGGCAGCGGCAAATCTTTCGGGTTATTGGCCCAAACGTTGAGATAAGTCCCGTTTTCGTCAATTTCCAAAAGCAGATCGGGAATGGCGTGCAGGGTCGCCTCGAGTTCGTTACTGACTTCGTGCAATGCATTTTCGGTCCGCTGCTGCTCGGTAGTTTCGCTGGAAACGCCAAGCAGGCCGACGATCTGGCCGGCGTGATCGCGCATCGGCACTTTGACCGAGAGAAAAATGTGTTTGTCGCCACCCGCATACAAAACACTTTCTTCAATTTCCTGTATCGACTCACCGTTTTCAATGACCCGACGATCATTTTCCCGCAGTTTGACGGCCGTTTCGGGATCAAAAAAAGCTACGTCCTCTTGCCCAACAATATCTTCCGGCGAGCATTGCCAAAGATCGCAAACCGCTTGATTGGCAAACTGGTAACGATAGTCAATGCCCTTGATATAAATAAACGCGCCGACGCCATTGACAATCGCATTCAAGCGCAATTGCTCGGCCGCCAGTTGCCGCGTTCGCCGGGCGACTTGCTGCCGCAGCGTGAAATTCCAGCCGAGCAACAACAAGCCGAAGCCCAGCCCGGCGAGAAAGACATAACCGGCCATCTCGCCAAAGCGTTCAATGGGCAAGGCGCGCCCCATCCACTTATCGTGCAGGTTGTCATATTCGCGGCTCGAAATTGCCGCAAAACCCGCGTTGACCGTAACCAGCAAAGCATCATTGCCTTTTTTGACGGCGCGATGAAATTGCCCGGTATACAGCGTAAAAGCCTGGCGAAACTCCTTTTCGGCATCGGCGCGCGCCAGTAAAAAATGCGCCGGCGGCTCATCGAGACAGAAAATCCGCACTTCGCCCGCCACCGCTGCGGCGATCAGCGCCGTATAACTGGGGTAGGTATCGAGGCGGACGACGCCGTTTTCAGTCAGTTGATCGATACAGGCGTCGCCGGCCTTGGCGCCGACCGGAAAAGCTTTCAAGGTTTTCGGGCTGTCGATCCCCTGAATATTTTGATGCACAAAAATAGAGACCGGCAGATCCGCATAGGACGGCGAGAAAAGCATGGTCTTTTGCCGCTCGGGGGTACTGAAAACGGTATCCAGCACATCCGCCTCACCGGCGGCAAAATGCTGCTGCGCCAAGGCCCAGTCGGACGCCTTGAGTTCGACGGCAATCCCGGTTTTTTCCGACCACAAGGCCCAGGCGTCGACGAGATAACCTTTCAATTGCCCCTCGTCATCGCGAAAGATATACGGCGGATAGTTGTCGTCAGCGGCAACGGTAATGCGCGCCGGCCGCTCGTCAGCGGCAACGTTGCCTGCTGCCAGGCTCATTGCCAGCAACGCCAGCCAACAAACCAGGAGCGATTTACCCAACTTTTTCACGATAAAATTCATCTCGATTCACCGGCCACGCTGCCATAACACGGCGCTTCGCCGAGTCGGGCGCGCAAGGCATTGACCTCACGCTTGAGTTCCAGCACACGTCCTTCGCGGCCCAGGGTCAATTGCTGCCAGCGCCGCAATTCTTCAATCATGCGCTGTTCCGCTGCATCGCGCTGCGCGCCTTCAATGGCGATGGCGGCGAGCGCTGCGGCCGTTTCGACATAACGCTGAATGATCGGACTAAGCACGGGATAAGGCGTTGTCCAATACACGGCAAAAGTACCCAACACCTTACCCGCCGTAGAAAGTATCGGCGACGACCAACAGGCAGCCAGGCCATGCTGCAAAGCCAGTTCCTTATAGTTTTCCCATAATGGATCGGTCGCAATATCGGCCACAAAAACGACCTCCGCCAGATAGGCGGCCGTGCCGCA
>CAZLPR010000119.1:0-3138 GCA_964561415.1 uncultured Dechloromonas sp.
CGCACGGTCAGGTCGGCGGCAGCCGGGACGCCGGGGATCGGTGTGGCGAGGACGATCTGCGCATCGTTACGGGGTTCAAAACGCAATTGGTCGGCGCGGTCGATAAAGCGGAAAACGCTTTGCAGTAAGTGGTAGCCGTCAGCCCGCCGGCCGATGATGTGCAGGAAAAGGTTGAGTTTGGCCGGGGCTGGCCAGGTGCTTTGCCAGTTTCGGCGCGTCATGGGCTTGCTTTCCATTCTTCAATGCGCAGGCGCAATTCAATTTCCTGGTTGCGGCTTAGCGTCAGGCGTGTCGGCAGGGCGCCCGGCGTTTCGTCGTCATAGCTGTAGTCGATTTGCCAGCCATCTTCGCGCAGTCGCGTTGGGCGCTGGCGTTCGTCGCGCTCGATTTGCGCCGACTGATTATTCGGGCGGCCGAGCAGCCAGGCGGGGAGCGGCGTGATCGGCAGGCGCTGGCCGGTGACTTCTTCGATCAGGGCGTCGGCATCTGGGGATTCGTATGTTTTGCCATCGGCGCTACGCAGTCGCGAGCGTGCTGGCGTGGTGTCGATTTCGGCCACGCCGTAACCGAGCGGGTTGGAAAGCAGCACATGGTTGTCGCCATTTTTGTGCCTCCAGCTGAGTCGACCGCCGGAGCTTTGCGGCGCTTGCTCGGGGAGGCTGACGCGCAGCGCGAAACGCGCCTCCAGCGCGAAATTGCCGATCAGCTCCCGCGCTGGCATGACGCTGGGGGGCAGGCTGCTACAGCCGGCGAGCAGGCTGCCGATGACGAGGGCGGTGAAAACTCCCTTCAAGGTTGCAGCTTTTTCAGGGCGCCGTTGATGACTGCGTTGTCGGGAAACTGTTTAGCCGCTTCTTTTAATGTGCGCCGGGCATCGTCCTGGCGCCCCATTGCCGACAATACTTCGCCAAGGTGGGCGGCGATTTCGGGGTCGGCTTTGAGATGGTAGGCATTTTCAAGCGTTTTCAGGGCGGTTGGAAACTCGCCCTGGCGGAAAAGCACCCAGCCCAGGCTGTCCATGATGAACGGATCGTCCGGCATCAGCTTCAAGGCCTGGGTAATCAGTGCGTGGGCTTCGGGTAGGCGGATGTTGCGTTCGGCCAGCGAATAGCCCAGCGCGTTCAGGGCGTGGGCGTGATCCGGCTGGAGCGTCAGCAGGTGTTTGAGATGGCTTTCAAGAATCTCCGGTTTGCCGATACGTTCGGCATTGAGCGCCGTTTCGTAAAGCAGTTCCGGGTTGTCGGGCTGGCTGGTCAGGGCGGTTTCAAGGACGATGAAAGCGTCATTCTGCCGGCCGGCTTCGCGCAGCAGTTGGGCTTCGGCGAGGATCAGTTGCGTTTGTTCGGCCGGGTTGTTGCCGCGCGTGCTGTGGAGCAGAGCCAGCGCCTCTTCTGACTTGCCTTGCTGGAGGAGGATTTGCGCGGCGCGGGCGCGGGCGGCAATGTACTGGTTGCCGCTTGCCACCTGGCGATAGTGTTCAAGCGCGGCGGCTTGGTTTTTTTGTTCCTGCTCAAGCTGGCCAAGGAAAAAGTGCACGCTGCTTTTGTCGGCGTAATCCATGCCCAGCAGTTTTTCCAGCTGCGTTCGGCCGGTCTTGGTGTCGCCTTGTTGCAAAGCCAACATGGCGACCGGGTAAATAACGTTCGGATTTTCCGGGTTGTCTTTGATCAGCCGCTCAAAATGTTTGCGTGATTCGTTGAACTGTTTTTCGCTGATGTAAAGCCGGGCCAGAGTCAAGCGGGCGTCACGGGCATCCGGGTTGCGTTCGACGAAATCATTCAGGCTGTCGATGGCGGTTTGGCTCGATTGCTTGGCTTGCACCTGGGCGCGGGCCAGCGCGGCCGCTTCCCAGTCCGGACGCAGGAGCAAGGCTTTTTCCGTTTCATTGAGGGCACGCAAGTTGTCGCCGGCGTTGGCCGCCGCCTGGGCCATGGCAAAGTGAGCTTCGGGCAGCATGTCATAGGGCGCAGCCACGCGGTCAACCAGCGTTTGAACGGCTTTTTTGTCAGCATGGCGGGCCAGCATGCGGTTCAACTGCAGTAGGTTGGCGCCAATGTTGGGTTTGTCCTGTTCGAGAACGCTGGCCAGTTGCGGCGCCAGATCGTCGATGCGATTGGTCGTGATGAGCAACGATGACTGCATCTGCCTGGCCTTGACGGAGTCCGGCTCGACTTCCAGCCAGAGTTCAGTCAGGGCTAGCGCCCGGTCGTATTGGCGGGCCATGCTGGCGACCGTAGCGGCGCGGGCGATGGCCTTGGGGTCGCGGGTGCGCTGGGCGAGGTCGGTCCAGGCGTCGAGTCCGAGTTTGATCTCGCCCCGTTGCAGCGCAAATTCGCCGAGCAGTGACTGAAAAACCGTACGCACCAAGATGTTTTCCCCGGCGGCTGGAGGGCGGGCTTGCTTGCCGTCCGCTTTGGGCGGCGCTTTAGTCGGGGGTTCACCGGCTGCCAGGCTGAGTCCGCTATGGGTTAAAGCCAGGGCCAGGGTCAGGGCGGCGGCAGTGAACTTCGGGTGCATGGTGGGCTTTCAGTCGAAGATGCGGATTGGAGCGCATAAAATCGGATAAGTTTGCGATGTTATTGGGGATTGATGGGCGGGACAAGCGGAGGAATGTGTAATGCCGGAGTTGCCGGAGGTTGAAGTTTGTCGGCGCGGCCTGGCGCCGGTGCTGGAAGGCGGGCGAATTGAGGGCGTTGTGATCCGGGCGCCAAAGCTGCGCCAGGTGATTCCGCCTGAACTGGTGAATCTGTTGCCGGGCTGCCGGATCAGTGCCGTGCGTCGGCGCGGTAAATATCTTTTGCTCGATTGCCAGCGGCCTGGCGTTGAGGGCTGTCTGATTATTCATCTTGGCATGTCGGGCAATCTGCGTTTTGTGCCGCTCGACCGGGCGCCGGCCAAGCATGATCATTTCGAGCTGGTGCTGGCGGATCGGATTCTGCGTTTTTCCGACCCCCGGCGCTTTGGGGTTGTTTTGTGGCAGGCAGGGCCGCCCGGGGCGGCGGAATTGCATCCGCTGCTGGCGACGCAGGGTATCGAACCTTTGTCGGAGGCGTTCACGGTCGACTGGCTTTTTGCGGCAAATTCCCGGCGCAGCGGGCCGATCAAGCCGGCTTTGATGGATAGTCATTCGGTGGTCGG
>CAZLPR010000119.1:3148-6284 GCA_964561415.1 uncultured Dechloromonas sp.
ATTGGCAATATCTACGCTGCCGAAAGCCTGTTTCGCGCCGGCATTTCACCGCTGCGCGCCGCCAACCGGATCAGCCGGGCGCGCTATGCCGTGCTGGTCGAGGCGATTCGGCAAACGCTGGCGGACGCGATAGCCGCAGGCGGCAGCAGCATTCGCGATTACGTGCACAGCGATGGCGAGGCCGGCTGGTTCCAGATTCAGGTCGGCGTTTATGGCCGCGCCGGCGAGCCTTGCCGGCGTTGTGGCGGGGTGGTGAAACAGGTTCGCCAAGCCGGGCGCAGCACGTTTTATTGCCCTGGCTGCCAGCATTAATTTGTGGCTGCAAGCCCCTGTTTCTATGCTAGATTGAAAAATTCAAAAGTATTTACGGTGTCAGATATGTCGCTCGCCAATCAATTCGCCGCCTACACCGCCTGGCGCTCCCGTCTTTCTTCGCACATTGGCGAGTTCCAGGGCTGGCTGAGCAAAAACGAGTTGTCGGATGCGCAAACTGACCTGCGTCTGACGCAGCTGCTCGAGCGATTGCGCGAAGATCGCCTGAATGTCGCCTTTGTCGCCGAGTTTTCACGCGGTAAATCAGAGCTGATCAATGCCATTTTCTTTGCCGATTACGGCAACCGCATGCTGCCATCTTCCGCCGGCCGAACGACGATGTGCCCGACCGAGCTTTTGTTCGACGCGAGCAAGCCGCCCTGCATCGAACTGCTGCCGATTCAGACCCGCGCTACTAACTCCGGAGTGATTGAGTACAAAAGCTTTCCCGACGAATGGACGGCTCTGCCGCTCGATACCGAGTCGCCGAACGGTATGCAGGATGCGCTCAGCCACGTCAGTGAAACGACCCGGGTCACGCCGGAAGAAGCGGCGCGGTTGGGTTTTGAGGTTGGCCAGGGCGACGCCGAGTTGTATCGGGTGGGTGAAGATGGTCTGGTGGAAGTGCCGCGCTGGCGTCACGCGATGATCAACTTTCCGCATCCGCTGCTCAAACAGGGTCTGGTCATTCTCGATACGCCGGGCCTCAATGCGATTGGCGCCGAGCCGGAACTGACCTTGTCGCAATTGCCCAACGCCCACGCCGTGCTCTTCATCCTCGCTGCCGATACCGGCGTGACACAGTCCGATCTGGCGATCTGGAAGGAACATATTTGCGGCGGCGGCACCCCGAAGCGCGGCCGCATGGTAGTGATGAACAAGATTGACGGGCAATGGGACGAGCTGAAAACGCACGTTGAAATTGATGCCGAAATTCAGAAGCAGGCGGCCAGTTGCGCCAGGATTCTGGCCCTGCCGACGAGTCAGATTTTCCCGGTTTCGGCGCAAAAGGGGCTGGTTGCCAAAATCAATAGCGACAATGCCTTGCTTGAACGGAGCCGTTTGCCGCGCCTTGAGTCGGCGCTGTCCGAAGAGCTGATTCCGGCCAAGCGCGATATCGTTTGCGAAAATACCGAGAGCGAATTCGGCGATGTCAGCCGCCGCGTCCGCGGCCTGCTCGAATCCCGCCTGGCCGGCCTGCGCGAGCAATTGAACGAACTGACTGAATTGCGCGGCAAAAACAAGGGTGTGGTCGAATATATGATGGGCAAGGTGCGCGCCGAAAAGGACGAGTTCGAATCCGGTTTGCAACGCTATTACGCCGTGCGCAGCGTTTTTTCGACGCTGACCAACAATCTGTTCAGCCATCTCGGTTTGGACAGCGTGCGCCAATTGACCCACGAAACGCGCGAAACCATGCTCGATGCGGCGTTTTCCCGAACCCTGTCCGAGGCTATGGTGACCTATTTCGGGCGCTCCCGCGATGCGTTGACCAAGTCGAATAGTGAGATCAACGAAATTCTCTCGATGATGGCGGTGGTCTACAAAAAATTTGCCGTCGAGCATGGCCTCAAGCTCGGTGCGCCAACCGCGTTTTCGCTGCTGCGCTATGAAAAAGAACTCGACCGCTTGCAGGATTGGTGCGATTCGCATTTGAATACGATGGTTAGCCTGCTGACGACGGACAAGAAGCACATCACGCAGAAGTTCTTCGAGGAAGTGGCAGTCCAGGTGCGGCGTGCCTTTGAACACGCCAACAAGGATGCCGAAATCTGGCTGCGCGCCATCATGGCGCCGATGGAAACGCAGGTACGCGAGCACCAGATTCAGCTGAAGCGCCGCCTGGAAAGCATCAAGCGCATTCACCAGGCGACCGATACGCTGGAAGACCGGATTGCCGAGCTGGACAATGTCGATAAAAACCTGCTGCAACAAATTCAGGCGCTGGAAGATATTTCCGGTCGGGTGTGCGAAATGCTGCTGCCGCTCGATGTCGAACGGGCGCTTGAAGCTGCTTGAGCCCCGGGCATTTTTCTGCGGCCCCACTATGGCGTCAGCGTCAGGCACCCGGCAAATCGATCAATCCGGTTTGTGTATTGTTAGTGAGCGTCAGCGTCAACCCGGCATGAAGCGGCAACTTTTTATCGGCGGCTTGTTTTTTGCGGCGCTTATTCAGGCCGCCATTGCTGCAACACCGGGCGAAGTGTTGGCCGGTCAGGTGTTGCGCGATAGTCCGATGCAGGGACTGAATGCGCCATCGCGGAAATTTTCGGATTTTCGCGGCAAACCGTTGATTGTCAATGTCTGGGCCAGTTGGTGCGGGCCGTGCCGGGAAGAAATGGCTTCTCTGGAACGCTTGGCGAAAAGTCCTGGCGGCAAGGCATTTCAGGTCGTTGGTATTTCGACCGATGATTATCCGGAGCGGGCAATGGCGTTGTTGATCCGGAAGAAAATTACTTTCGAGAACTATGTCGACCAGCGGCTGGTGCTGGAGAACATGCTCGGGGCCAATCGGATTCCGCTCACCTTGCTGGTCGATGCCGAAGGCCGTGTTCTGGTCAAGCATTACGGGGCTGTTGAGTGGGATAGCCCGGAAACGATGGCTTTGATCGCGAAAACTTTTCGCCGCTCAAAGTGAGGATTTGCAGCGCACGCCGCGCCTTTGCATCACCCGTTCCGCCGCCAGCACGCCGCGATATTGCGCTTCCTCGAATAAGGAAAATCCGGAAAGATCGGCATGCGCCAGCGTCATGCGCCGACTATGAAATTCGGCCAGTTTTTCGCGTTGACCGTGCGGCCGGCCCGGGGCTTTAGGGTTGTCGGG
>CAZLPR010000120.1:0-6238 GCA_964561415.1 uncultured Dechloromonas sp.
GGCCGGACCCCAACTGGCTTCAAATTTTTGCGGGTGGGTTCCGGGGATGGGGCGGTAGTTTTGGTCGAAAATATTGATGCCGCTACTTTGCAGCCGTTCGAGCGCGGCAGATAAGTCATCGCGAAAGCGCCGTGTTCGCTCGACCGCCTGGTCAAACGCGCCGCGACCGATTTTGAAGCGCGAGACATGCTCCTGAATGCGCTCGGTAGCCTCGGCCAGCGTGCCGGTGCGGGTTGAACAAATGGCCATGTCGGCGCTCACTTCATGCGAGGACTGGCGGACGCTGCCGGCGTTTTGGCAGACGATATCGTTCAATTGGGCCAGCGTCGTCATGGTGCCGAGAATGGTTTGCAACTGGGTGCTGGTTGATTGAAAGTCGATCACCATGTGCTCAAAATGCCCGGCTGCCTGATCAACGGCAACGCGCGTTGCGCCGACGTCGCGATTGATGACCAGGGTTTCCTGCCGGGTGTTGGCGACGAGAGAAAGCATGGCGTCAATATTCCCGGCAATCTCGGTTGTCGCTTTGTTGACCTTTTCTGCGAGCTTGCGCACTTCATCGGCGACGACGGCAAAGCCGCGCGGGCGGCTTCAATGGCGGCGTTAAGGGCGAGCAGGTTGGTTTGGTCGGCGACTTCGCGAATCAGCGCGGCAATGGTGCGAATGCTTTCGGAGCGGCTGGAGAGGGCGTCAACGGTTTCATTAAAGCCGCCGACGGTGCGGTTGACCGCGTCAATCTTGCCGCAGATGTCATTGAGTTCGACTAGCGAGGATTGGGCGAGGCCGAGATTCCTGGTGTTTGAATGGAATATTTCGGTGCTTTCGCGGCAAACGTCGTTCATCGATGTTTGGGCTTTTTCGCTGGCGGAATAGACATCTTCGGCATTGCTTGATTGATGGCGGGCACCGAGTGCCGTTTCTTCAATTTTTTCGCGCACTTGCACGGCGCTGGTGGCGATATGGACCGAGGTTTGCCTGACTTCGCCAATAATCTGACGCATTTTTTCGGAGAAGGCGTTAAAGGCGGCGGCGAGCGTTTGAAATTCGTCACGCCCCATGAAGGGCAGTTCGCGAGAAAAGTCGCCTTCGCCGCGCGCTGTTTCTTCGAACAGCTGGGTGATGACGCGCACCGGGCGAACGATCAAATAGCGCAGATAGATCACTTGCATGATCCCGGCGCAGACGGAGGCAATGGCCAGGCTGGTGATCACCCAGTTGGCGTTGGTCAACTGATCGGTAATCGCCAGGCGCAGGGCTTCGGGGGCGGAGAGCAGGGTAGTGCTGATCTTCTGGCTAAAATAATAGAGGGCTAGCGCTGCCAGGCAGGTGAAGCCCGAAAGGAGTAAAAAGCTGCTTAACTTTTTGGAAAGGCTGTTCCAGAAAGTTGATTCGACCCAGTCATGTATTGCCCAAAGCGTGCCTTGGCGATTGCGAATATCTGCATTTTTATAATTGTCTGACATTGGTACCTCCCTTTACCGTTTGCTTGTTGTCTCATTTTGTATTGGCTTAGAAGCCCAGGCTGTCGAGCAGGTTGTCTACCTGTTGCTGATCGGCTAGCCCTTCCGCACGCTCTTCTTTGCTGACGACGGGGCCGTTGATCAGTTCATTTTTTGTCGTCTCATTGACGCTTTCCGGCATGACGTCGAGCAATAATTTTTGCAAGCCGCGCTCAAGCTCCAGAGCCATCATGGCCACCTTGCTGAGAACCTGGCCGGTTAAATCCTGAAAATCTTGCGCCATCATGATTTCCAGCAGTTGTGCCTGGGTTGTGGCGAGGCTTTCGGGGGCTTTGTGGTTAAAAAAGCCATGCGTCAACTGAGCCAGGCGTTTGAATTGACGGACATCCATTTGGCCGTTCATCAGGCGTTGCCAGTCTGCGCCGAGGTTTTTCACGTCGCTGGACAAGTCGTTTTGCAATGGGCTGGCGACATCGGTGGCATTCAACACCCGGTTGGCGGCTTGTCCGGTCAACTGGGCGACGTAGCTCAGCCGGTCGCGTGCATCCGGAATGCTGGCAAGCGTACCGGCCAGCAGTTGGTCGTAGCCCAGCGCAGCCAGCGAGTCGTGCAGTTGCCGCACCATCTGGCTGACCTGGTCATAGACATAAGCATTGCCGGGTGTGGCTGGCTGTGCGGCCGGTGCTGCGGTCGACGCATTTTTTGCGCTGGAAACGCTCTCGAAGAGTGCTTCAAGTTCCAGCGAATCGATAGATTGACTCATGGCATTCTCCTTCAGGCAGCGCGTTTGCTAAAAATTCGATCGAGTTTTTCTTTGAGCACCTGGCTGCTGAATGGCTTGACGATGTAGCCATCGGCACCGGCCTGGGCGGCGGCAATAATGTTTTCTTTTTTCGCCTCGGCGGTGACCATCAGGACCGGCAGGCATGAAATTATGGGCGTGGCGCGAATATTCTGGATTAGCTCAAGGCCATCCATATTCGGCATGTTCCAATCGGTAACGACGAAATCAATACCGCCGCCTTTGAGACGCTGGAGCGCTTGCACGCCGTCCTCCGCTTCGGTGACGTTGTGAAAGCCATGCTCCTTGAGGAGGTTGCGCAAGATGCGGCGCATGGTGGAAAAATCATCGACGACGAGGAAGTGCATGTTCTGGTCGGGCATTTGGAATCTCTTTGAATTGTCAAAACGGCAGGGCAGCCAACTTCTTATTCAGCGTGGGCCAGGGCGTTGCTCCAGCCGAGCGATTCGACGATGCCGCGCATGATCTCATCGCGCCGGATGCCGAGCTGGTGGGTGAGAATCCCAACGTGATGGTGTTTGCCGGTTTCCAGCGTTTCGGTAAGGGTGAGCAAGGAGCCCAGAAAACCACTGCGTTTCTGCAGGGCAAGCTGAATGTCCGCCGGTAGCAACAGGTACTTGAACAGATCGGCTTGCGGGATCGGAGCTTGCGACAAGAGGCCGAGCAGGAAGGCTTTATCTCTGTATTCGTGATGGTCAGAAGCTAGCCGCGCCAGATATTCCATCAGCCGGGCGCGATAGCTGGCGCTTTGCATCAGCGGATTGCCGATGCCGCTTAGCGGATCCCGATTAGTGAATAGTAATAACAGGGTCCAGCGGATCAGCTTGGGGCGGCCGAGCAGGCGCAGAATGTCGGTGAGTGATTCGATGCGCCGGGAGAGGCCGCTGGCGGGTGAATTGAGTAAACGCTGCAAACTGAAATAGAGGACGGGTCTTTGTTGCAGCAGCTGGGTGATTTCTCGTTCGTCAAACGGCTCGCGGTGCAGTGTGGCGAAGAGGTTCAGAACTGCTGCCTGATGGCCAGCCAGGGCGTATTTGTCTTCCATCTGGATGCGGCGTGCCAGATCGAGCCCCTGTAAATATTGGCAGCCGGCTTGTCGGGCTTCTGCCAGCGTTTGTGCATCATTGATTCCCGTGCCGATGAGCGGGACTGCATTTGAAATTTTGGCCAAAGATGAAGTGTGCTCGGGCGTGTGGTAAGCGCCGGCAAAATCATGGCGGACAAAACTCGCTAAGCCCAGGGCTTTTTCACTGACCTCGGCGGGCGAAGCGATGTCGAGCAAAATGCGGAATCCGGCTTGTTTCAGACTGACACAGCGCGCCTGGATCGCCGGGTCGCTGAATTTGTCGGCCGATAGCGTAAATATCAGGCGCCCCGGCTCGAGACTGTTGGCTAATTCGTCGGTGAATATTTTATCGCTCAGCCCAACAATGCAAGCGCCGGTGCCGATGGCGCCCTGAATGCCCAATTTGTTGATTGCATTTGAGAGTGCCTGGGCCGCCAGTTTTTCATCCGCGGGCGAGCTTTCGACCGGGCGTAGCTCGTAACCGAGGATTGTGTTGTCGATGCCGATGATGGGGTGAGGTGTGAGATCCGTGCCGATCCCTTCGCTATATGCGGTTTCATGCGCCAGGCTGCTTGGCAGCGTGCGCTTGTTGAACAGATTTTCGAGCGAATTGCGGGTGATTCGGCGGTGGCCGCCGGGGGTTTTCCAGGCGTCAAGGCGCTTGGCGTCTACCCAGAGTTGTATGGTGCGTAAAGAAACGCCAAGCAGTTTGCTTGCTTCTCGCGTTGTGCAAACAGACATACGGGGGTCGGCAGCAAGTTCGTTCATCTTGAGTTTAAAATTGATAACAGATGAACCATATTTACCAATTTATAGGGAAGTGTCAATCATATTTGCGCTAAAATGATATTTAGTTTCTAATTTGATCTTCGTCATGGAACTTTTGGTTAGTGGCTGAGCCTGCTTTTAATTGCTTCAGTTCTTTGGCTTATTCGCCTACTTTGAATTTATATTCTTATTTATCAAGAAGTTATGATGTTTTTCTGGGTGTTGTTCGAGAGCTTTGTATTTCCATTAGCTGATTTTACGCCAATGCGCTGTTAACGCAGAACTCAATGTTTGATAAATCAAATGCCAGATTTACGTATGCGTTGTTATATTTTGGCCTTTTTTTCGGGTTGACCGTAGCGCTGGCTGTTGCGCCTATGGCTGTCGGTTGTTCGTTGCTTTTCGTCTTCAACCCAGATCGGCGATTTCGTCATGGAATTACAGGCGTTAATGTCCTTTGGATTTAAAGGTTATGTTATTTTTGTATTTTAATTTTAGTCGGCTAAAATGCTCGCTCGTGGCGTTGTTGCCTGCACCTGGTATTTGTGAGGACATAAATAATGAGAGCACTCTTTTCCCCGGCCATCGCGTTGATGAACAAGTTGCGCTATACCCAGAAATTTCTGCTCCTCGGCCTAATCATGGCTGCGGTCATGCTGGTTCTTCTTTTGACGGTTTACAACAGTTTGAAGCGCGATATTGATACGGCCGGACAGGAAATCGCCGGCTTGCAGATACTCAAGCCGATGAATCGGATGGTGCAGTTCATGCAGCAGCATCGCGGGCTTTCATCCGGCGTGCTGAATGGCAATGAGGCGATGAAGGACAAGCGCGCCGCCAAAGAGAAAGATGTGGCCGAGATGGTGTTGGCGACCGATGCGGCTTTGCCGCCCAGGTTGCGTGAAACGACAACCTGGAAGTCGATTCGTCAGAATTGGGCAGATATTGCTGCCCAGGGTATGAGCTGGGCGCCGCCGGAGAATATCAAGCGGCATAGCGCGATGATCGACAGGGTGCTGGTCTTCATGGTCGACGTGGCTGACGATGCACAATTGACGCTTGATCCGGTGATGGATACCTACTATTTCATGGATACGGTGGTGTCGAAAATGCCGGCCATGCTTGAACCGATGGGTATCACGCGGGCCCGTGGCACGGGGATTCTGGCCAAAAAAGAATTGACGCCGCAGCAGCGCCTTGATGTTTCTGCGCTTATTGCCCAGATGTCCGGAACCTTGCGCGCGCAAACGATGAATCTGGAAAAGGTCATCCGCTTCGCACCGGAACTGCAGGGGGGATTGAGCGGACCGGCGAAAGAGTTTTCTGAAGGTGCGGAAAAAATATTTGCGCTGATTCGCGACGATATTTTCGGCGAGAAGTTCACGATGGCGCCCAATGATTATTTTGCGCTGACGACTCAGGTGATCGATGTCGGCTACAAGATGATGTTCGAAACGCTGATCCCGCAATTTGAAAAACAATTGCAGAATCGCAAGGCCGGAGCCGAGCGCCTGCTGATGCTGGATATGGTCTTTTCTTTCGCCATTATGTTGCTCGTCGGCTACCTGGCGATTGGCACCTATTATTCGGTGATTAGCAGCGTTGAGGTCTTTTCCAGGGGGGCGCGCGAACTGGCTAGTGGCAATCTGACCGCCGAATTTGTCTGCGAAGGCAATGACGAGCTGCATGCCGCCGGCAAGGACTTCAATAATATGGCGGTTTCTTTCCGCAAACTGGTTGGTCATATTCAGCACGAGGTACAGCATTTGCGGGGTTCGGCCGAGGCGCTGGCAAGCTCTAGCCAGCAAATTTCGAGCAGCACGGCGGCGCAAAGTGATTCGGCTTCGAGCATGGCTGCCTCGGTTGAGGAAATGACCGTGGGCGTCGACCATATTGCCAAAAATGCTGAGGATGCCCAGGCTTATTCCCGCGAATCGGACAAAGTGGCGGCTGAGGGTGAGCGCATTGTCGAGGGCGTGGTCAATGAAATCCAGGCGATTGCCGATACGGTGAATCAATCTGCCGCTGCCGTTGAGGCGCTCGGTCAGCACTCGGATCAGATTTCAGCAATTGTCGGCACGATCAAGGATATTGCCGATCAAACCAACCTGCTGGCGCTCAACGCTGCCATTGAAGCGGCCC
>CAZLPR010000121.1:0-6208 GCA_964561415.1 uncultured Dechloromonas sp.
ATGAATTCGATGGCGTTGGCCGACAGCGTGCGGATGGCGCCGAGCGGTTGCGACAGCTCGTGGGTGATGCCGGTCGCCATCTGGCCGAGCACCGCCAGCTTGGCGGCCTGCACCAGTTCATCCTGGGCGGCGCGCAGGGTTTGCTCGGCCCGCTGCCGTTCACAGACCTCGCTTTGCAGGCGCGTCACTGCTTCGGAAAGGTCGACGGTGCGTTCCGCCACGTTGCGCTCCAGTGCCTGATTGGCTTTTTCCAGCATGGCGCGTGCTTCCTCCCGGCCACGCGTCAGTCGCCGGCGCTGGCTCTGGTAGAGCAGCCAGAGCAATAGACAGCCGATGGCTGCCGAGGCGAGCGCGGCATGGGTTGAAGCCTCCACCGCCAGATGGCGCATGTCGGAGAAGACGATGATGCGCCAGGCGGTGCCGGGCAAATGGCGGCTCAGGGCGAGATAGGTCTTGGTCGCCTGCAGCGGGTTTTGCTCGCCGCGCAAATGTCTGGGCAGCCGGACGACGGTGCCATCCTCGGCCGGATCGACGGCAATTTCCAGCACGATAGCGCCCAGGGGCTGGCCGGCAAACTGCTCGCGACTTACTTTCTCCAGCGCTTCCCGGCTCTGCGCCTGCAGCGTCGCATAACGCCATTCCGGCGGCGAGGCGAGCAAAACAATATCGTTGCTATCGACAATCAGGGCCGGCGCTTTCTGCGCCAGCCAGCGCCGCTCTATTTCGCGGATGCTCGATTTGACCACCGCAACGCCGATCACCCGCCATTCCTGCTGTTCGTCGCGAATCGGCAAGGCAAAGTAATAGCCGGGTTCGTTGCGCACAGTGTCCACCGCATAGTGGCGAGCCGGCGTCCCGCTCACTGCACTGCGAAAAAACGGCATATAGGAGAGGTTCGAGCTCAGCATGTTCTCGGAAAAAATCCAGTCGCTGGAAGCTATCACCCGGCCATCGAGGTCAAGCACGAAGATGGCTGGGCCACCCAGATGGTCGTTGAGCTTTTCCAGAAAGCGGTTGGCTGCCGGTTGCAGAACGTCCTGCGCTTCGGCCGGGGCGCGCAGCAAGGCCAGAATGGTCGGATTCAGTTCGACGGCGCTGGGAATCGAGGCGTGCCGGGTAACTTCACTATCGATGGCCGAGGCGAGAATATCCAGCTGGTGACTGGCATCGGTGCGCATTTGCTGCAGCCCGTAACGTTCCGAGGTGCGATAGGCCAACAAGCCGACGGCGAGGAAAACCAGCAGGACAGCCAGAATCACCAGAACACGATGGGGTCGGGGCAGAACAACCGGAATCGTTGGCGCGTTATCGGGCATGGCTAGTGTGGCGGCTTGAGCGCTCCATTGTAACTGGTGAAAAATGGCCTGTTTTGACGGTTGACCCTAGGGCCAGCGCTTGTTTCTATGGTTCTGGGGCCAGCCGTTGTCTTTATGGCCCTGGGGGCAGCTTTGCTTTTATGGTCGCAGCAATGGGCAATCAGGTGGCGCCGCGCCCAACCGCCAGAGGGTTGGACGCGGCGGTAAAAATCAGTGCTGCAGAATTTTCGCCAGAAAATGCTTTGCCCTTTCCGAGCGCGGATTGGCAAAGAAAGCTTCCTTCTGGTCGTCCTCGACGATGCTGCCCTGGTCCATGAAAATCACCCGATGCGCAACGCGTTTGGCAAAGCCCATTTCATGCGTCACGCACATCATGGTCATGCCTTCCTTGGCCAGTTCGGTCATTACATCGAGCACCTCATTGACCATTTCCGGATCGAGCGCCGAAGTCGGTTCGTCGAACAGCATGCAGATCGGGTCCATCGCCAAAGCGCGGGCAATCGCCACCCGCTGCTGCTGGCCGCCGGACAACTGGCCGGGAAACTTGTTGGCCTGGGCCTTGAGGCCGACGCGGTCAAGCAGCTTGAGCCCCTTGTCCATCGCTTCGTCCTGGCTGCGGCCGAGCACCTTGACCTGGGCAATCGCCAGGTTCTGGGTGATGCTCATGTGCGGAAACAGCTCGAAGTTCTGGAAGACCATGCCGACCTTGGCGCGCAGCTTGGAGAGGTTGGTTTTGGGGTCGCCGACCGAGGTGCCGTCGACGATGATCTCGCCGGCCTGGAACGGCTCCAGGCCATTGACGCACTTGATCAGCGTCGATTTGCCGGAGCCGGAAGGGCCGCAAACGACCACAACTTCGCCCTTGTTGACGCTGGTGCTGCAATCCTTGAGCACCTGGAAACTGCCGTACTGCTTGCTGACATTTGCAATCTTGATCATGGAATATCTCCTCGATGCCGGCGCTCAGGCCGGGTGGTATTTTTTCTGCAGACGCTTGACCAGGGTCGACGCGGCGTAACAAATGACGAAATAGACGGCACCGGCAAAAAGCAGCATTTCGACCAGTCGACCGTCGCGGTCGCCGACCTTGTAGGCGGCACCGAAGAAGTCGGCCAGCGCCGAGACATAAACCAGCGAGGTATCCTGAAAAAGGATGATGGCCTGGGTCAGCAGCAGCGGCACCATGTTGCGGAATGCCTGCGGCAGCACGACGAGTCGCATGGCCTGGCTGTAAGTCATGCCCAGCGCGTAGGAGGCGGAAATCTGCCCCTTCGGCACGCTTTGAATGCCGGCCCGGATAATTTCCGAGTAGTAGGCGGCTTCAAACAGCGCAAAGCCGATCATCGCCGAGGCCAACCGCATGTCGGTGCCGCCCGGCAGATTGAACAGTTCTTCGATAAATTTGGGCACGATCAGGAAGAACCAGAGCAGCACCATGACCAGCGGCACGGCGCGGAACAGATTGACGTAGGCGGCGGCAAACAGCGACACCGGCTTGATCGGCGACAGCCGCATCATGGCCAGCAGCGTGCCCCAGACGATGCCGACGACAACCGCAGTTAAGGCTATTTCCAGCGACACTTTCATGCCTTCCCAGAGGAAGGGCAGCGCGCCGGGGATGGAGGACCAGTCGAATTCATACATTTTATTTGCCTCCGATATAGCCGGGCACGGCAATGCGGCGTTCGAACTTGTGCATCAGGAACATCACCGTAATGTTGATGACGACATAGGCAACCGTAACCGCGATGAAGGACTCATAAGGCTGCGCCGTGTAATCAACCAACTGGCGGCCTTGGGCGGCGAGTTCGAGCAGGCCGATCGTCGAGCAGAC
Source organism: uncultured Dechloromonas sp. (assembly GCA_964561415.1). Classification (GTDB taxonomy): domain Bacteria; phylum Pseudomonadota; class Gammaproteobacteria; order Burkholderiales; family Rhodocyclaceae; genus Azonexus. The sequence goes on from CAZLPR010000121.1 coordinate 3,151, forward strand.
GGCGGAGTTCTTGAAAATATTGAGAAACTCCGAGGTCAGCGGCGGCACGACCAGACGGAACGCCATCGGCAGCATGACGAAACGGTAGGTCTGCGGCAAGGTGAAACCGAGTGCCAGGCCTGCATTCTTCTGGCCCGGCGGCAGCGAATTGATACCCGCCCGCACCTGCTCCGCAACCCGGGCGCTGGTGAACAACCCCAGACAAATCATCGCGGCGAGGAATTGCTGCATCACCGGATTCGACTGCTTGTAGGCATCGCCGATGCTGGCCGGCAACAATTCAGGCAGCACGAAATACCAGATGAACAACTGCACCAGCAGCGGAATATTGCGGAATAACTCGACATAGCCGGTGGCAATCCCGGCCAGCGTCTTGTTGGGCACCGTACGCAGCACGCCAACCAGCGCGCCGAGCAGCAAAGCCAGCACCCATGCGGTCAACGACAGCGCAATGGTCATTTTGAAGCCGGCAAACATCCAGCCTAAATAGATGTCATCGCCCACCGCGCTCGGCTCCAGGAAAACGCCCCAGTTCCATTGATAACTCATGATTTTCTCCTCCTAAGCGGGGTCGACCGCCGGCCGCCCCGTATTTCCCCCGCTGGCTCGATTACTCGAAAGCCTTGTCGTTCGGCGTCTTGAACGCTGTTTTCATTTCTTCGGAGAGCGGCATGCCGAGATTCAGACCCTTCGGCGGAATCGGGTTCATGAACCACTTGGCGTAGATTTTTTCGGCATCGCCGGAAGTCAAAGCCTTGGTCAGCGCCGCATCGACCACCTTCTTGAAGGCCGGGTCATCCTTGCGCAGCATGCAGCCATACGCTTCTTTCGACTGCGCGGTACCGACCACGACCCAGTCACTGGCCCGGCGGGCCTTGGCCATTTCACCGTAGAGCAGCGCGTCATCCATCATGAAGGCGACGGCACGGCCGGTTTCCAGGGTCAGGAAGGCTTCGCCATGATCCTTGGCAGAAATGACGTTCATGCCCATTTTCTTTTCTTCGTTCATCCGGCGCAGCAGACGTTCGGAAGTGGTACCGGCAGTGGTCACGACGTTCTTGCCGACCAGATCGGCAAAGTCATTGATACCGGCGGTTTTCTTGGTCATCAGTCGGGTGCCGATAACAAAGATCGTCGTCGAGAAGCCGACTTGCTTCTGGCGCTCCAGGTTATTGGTGGTCGAGCCGCACTCGATGTCGACCGTGCCGTTCTGCACCAGCGTAATGCGATTAGCCGAGGTAACCGGCATCAGTTTGGTATCGATCTTGGCCAGTTTGAGCTCCGCCTTGATCCCTTCAACCGCCTTCAGCATCAGCTCATGCGAGTAACCGATGACCTGCTGCTTGTCGTCGTAATAGGAGAAGGGAATTGAGGACTCACGGTGACCGAGGGTAATGGTGCCGGTGTCCTTGATTTTTTTCAGGGTCAGCGATTCCTGGGCCTGGGCCGGCAAAACAGCGGCAGCGCTCAGAGCGGTGGCAAGTGCGGCGGTAATGGCAATGTTTTTCATGATGTCTCCTGTTGTAAAAAGAAGCCGCTGAATGGCTTCGGTGCCAATTAGTATGCAGGGGACGTGCCAACTTTGGAAACCTGGCGAAAGAAGGCGAAAGCACTGGTTTTATTAGGTTTTATCCAAGTGAGACAAATGCAGCTGTCGGAATACCGTCAGCCGGGGTTTTAGCAGCATCGGATTTCCGACAGCGGGAGTATTGCGGTCGACGCAAAAAAGCCGCCCATTTTTCAGGCGGCTTTTTTATTGCGCTCCCTACTGCAAGCCACTCAATCGGTCTTCGTATCCAGCCCCTGCTCGGCCAGTTCAGCAGCCCGTAAAACAGCACGCGCCTTGCTCTGGGTTTCGATCCATTCCGAATGCGGATCGGAGTCGGCGACGATGCCGGCACCGGCCTGGACGTAGAGCTGTTTGTCCTTGACCACGGCGGTACGAATGGCAATGGCCAGATCCATGTCGCCCTGGAAGCCGAGGTAGCCGACGGCGCCGGCGTAGATGCCGCGCTTGACCGGTTCCAGCTCATCGATGATTTCCATCGCCCGCACCTTTGGCGCGCCGGAAACGGTACCGGCCGGGAAGGTGGCCTTGAGCACGTCGAGCGCATTCAACCCGGCTTGCAGCTTGCCTTCGACGTTGGAAACGATGTGCATCACATGCGAATAGCGCTCGATCAGCATGTTTTCGGTGAGCTTGACGCTACCGACCCTGGCGACGCGGCCACAGTCATTGCGGCCGAGGTCGAGCAACTGAGTGTGCTCGGCACGTTCTTTCTCGTCGGCCAGCAGTTCGGTGGCGAGTGCGGCATCTTCTTCCGGCGTGGCGCCACGTTTGCGCGTGCCGGCAATCGGCCGGACGGTGACGCGGTCGCCTTCGAGGCGGACGAGAATTTCCGGCGAAGCGCCGACGACATGGAAGTCCTCGAAATCGAAGTAGAACATGTAGGGCGACGGATTCAGGCTGCGCAGCGTGCGGTAGAGCGCCAGTGGGCTGGCCTGGAAAGGCTTGGTCATGCGCTGCGAGAGCACGACCTGCATGATGTCGCCTTCGGTGATGTATTCCTTGGCCTTGAGCACGGCATTTTTGAAAGCGGCTTCGCCAAAGATGGAGACGGCCGGCTCGGAATCCACAGGCTGTTCGCTGGGGAGTGTCACCGGCGTGCGCAGTTTGCCCAGCAATTCCTTCAGGCGCGCCCGCGCTTTCTGGTAGGCGCCGGGGAAACCGGGTTCGGCGTAGACGATCAGGGTCAATTTGCCGGAGAGGTTGTCGACGACGGCAATTTCTTCGGAAAGCAGCAGGCCGATATCCGGCGTGCCAATGTCATCCTGCTTGTGGGTGCGGGTAAGCCTGGTTTCGACGTAGCGCACGGTGTCGTAGCCAAAACAACCGACCAGGCCACCGCAGAAACGCGGCAAACCGGCGCTGGGCGGGGCGCGGAAGCGCTGCATGAACTTGCCGATGAAGTCGAGCGGGTTGGTGTCGTCTTCTCGCTCGGCAACGCGGTTGCCGGTCAGAACCAGCACCTGCTGGCCGTTGACCACGATGCGGGTC
>CAZLPR010000122.1:0-6169 GCA_964561415.1 uncultured Dechloromonas sp.
CCGGCTGCGCCTGACGCGCTGCAGCAACCGCCTCAGCCGCTTCGCTGGCGCCGCACAAAGGCACGCGATGCACCGGCTCACCCGTGGCCGGATTGATCACATCGTGAAAGGCATCGCAAACAGTAAGAAAAGCATGCCCATTGATCCATAACGGAATGGCCTTGCTGCCTTCTGGGGAAAAATCCATATTCAAGCTCACTTTCTAGCGGCGTAAAGTTCGTGAAAAATCATCCGCTCGGCAGCACAAGTTCGTGCCCTGCCGAGGGCATCGGGCCACGCAGACTGGTAACGTAGGGCGCCCAGCGCATGCTAATATTGCATCGCACAATAAATGAAGTAGCCAATGCTACTCAAACCGCACCAATAAAGGAATCCAGTTGACCGAAGCTGCCAACGGTAGCGCCAGCGGGGCTGCCAAAATCCCAGGTTCAATTCAGGTTATCGAGCGCATGATGTCGCTGCTCGACGCCCTGGCTGACTCAGCCGAACCGGCCAGTCTGAAACAGCTCGCCGCCACCGCCGAACTCCACCCCTCAACGGCGCACCGCATTCTCGCCGCGATGACCCACGCCCGCTTTGTCGAACGTCAAGACGCCGGCAATTACCGTCTCGGCATCCGCCTGCTTGAACTCGGCGCCATCGTCAAATCACGCATCAACCTGCGCGAAGTGGCGCAGCCTTTTATGCAGGAACTGCATGAAAAAATCGGCGAAGCGATCAACCTCGGCGCGCGCCATGACGACGAGATTGTTTACCTTGAACGCACCTCATCGGGCCGCGCCCTGGTCCGCGTGGTCTATCTCGTCGGCGGCCGCCACTCCACCTGACGTCGCTGGGCAAACTTTTCCTGGCTGACGATGGCCCGCAAAAAATCCGGGATTACGCCAAACGTACTGGCCTGCCGGGCAAAACCCCGCATTCGCTGACGACATTGGCGGCCCTGGAAAAAGAGATTGAAAAAGTTCGCCGGCACGGCATCGCCTACGACGACGAAGAAGCTGAATTAGGCCTTAAATGCGTCGCCGCCCCGATTCACGACGATGAAGGCAATGTCGTTGCCGCCCTCTCCGTATCGGCTCCGGCGGATCGCCACGATCCGAACTGGGTGACCCTGCTCAAGCAAACCGCGGATGCCGTTTCGCACGCTCTGGGCTACATCAACCTGAAAAAATAAGGCTCATTAACCGTTACGTGTTGAACAAACCAAATCTCTCGAATCTGCGTAGGAAAAACCAACATAGTCTCAAGCCTTGCAAACTGACCAACATCAAACGGTTAAAGAGTCAAAAATAAAGGCCGCTATGAGCGGCCTTTATGGAGCAGTCCAGTAATCAAACCGGGCTGCGCTCACTCGCCAAACTAGCACTTTCCATCCAGCGTTTGATTCGGTTGGCATCACCCACCCGTGTCATTTTACCGGTTGAATCGAGCAGCACAATGACTACCGGCTTGTCGGCGACGCGTGCCTGCATGACCAGACAGCGGCCCGCTTCAGAAATATAGCCGGTTTTTGAAATACCGATTTCCCAGTTGTCGTTGCGCACCAGTGCGTTGGTATTATTAAAATCCTTGACGCGCCCCTTCAATTCGACTTTCGCCGACGCGGTCGTCGATAACTCGCGGATTTCCGGGTAGCGCGCCGCAGCCGCCACCATCCGGGCCAGATCATGGGCCGTTGAGACATTGTTGCTGGAAAGGCCGGTCGGCTCCTCAAAACTGGAACTCAGCATGCCCAGCGCCTGCGCCTTGGTATTCATCGCTTTGACAAAAGCCGGCATACCGCCCGGATAATGCCGTCCGAGCGCATGCGCCGCCCGATTCTCAGAAGACATCAGCGCCAGCAGCATAGCCGTTTCACGCGTCATGGTCATGCCGACGGGTATGCGCGAACGCGTCCCTTTCAGAGTATCGATCTCTTCTTCACCAATGCTGATGATTTCCTGCATATCCAGCTTGGCGTCGAGAACGACCATTGCGGTCATCAATTTTGAAATCGAGGCAATCGGCAGCACGGCATCGGAATGTTTTTCATACAGCGCCTGCCCGGTGCTTTGGTCGATTACCAGAACCGAAGCAGAGTGCAGGGCCAGGCGGCCATGTTCGACATCGGCGAAATTAACCCGACGCATCGACTTCTTCGGCGCTTCAGCGGCGGCATGCGCCGCTTTACGCCCATTGCCTCTGGTTGATTTTACCAAGCTTTTTTTGCTCGCTGTTCTGGCCAAGGTTTTTTTGGCCGCAGGAGAATTTTTGCTTGCCGAAACCACTGTCTTCTTGACAGCTTGCGGCTCGGTCTTTTTAGCCGTTGCGGCCTGGAGCGGGGCATGCAAGCCACCGCTCAACATCGCCCCGACAAACAAGGCTATCTGTATTTTCTGTTTCATTCACGCGCTCCTGCTAACTGCGGGAAATTGTAGCCGAGTTTAGCAGGAGGTAGTGAAAATTGAATAAAAATAGACAGATACAACAACTACTTAAAGCAGTTATTTATACAGCATCCACCACCGTCAGCGCTGTCATATTGACAATCCGGCGGACTGTAGCCGTCGGCGTCAAAATATTCACCGGCTTCGACGCGCCCAGAAGAATCGGCCCTACCGTCAGATTGTCACCAGCCGCCACTTTGAGCAGGTTAAACGAAATATTCGCTGCATCAAGCGTCGGCATGACCAGCAAGTTTGCCTGACCTTTGAGCTTGGAGTTGGGAAATGCGCCCAGGCGGATCTGCTCATCCAACGCAGCATCGCCGTGCATTTCACCTTCAACTTCCAGAGAAGGATCCCGCTCATTCAGCATCGCCAAAACCTGACGCATCTTGATTGAGGTCGGCGTATCTTCCGTACCGAAAGTCGAATGGGAGAGCAAGGCGACCTTGGGCTGGATACCGAAATTACGGATTTCTTCAGCGGCCAGCAAAGTCATGTCAGCCAACTGCGCTGCCGTCGGATCGTAATTGACATAGGTATCGGCAATAAATACCGTGCGGCCCGGCAGCATGAGCAGGTTCATTGCGTAGTAACGATCCAGGCCTGACTGTGTGCCAATAACGCTTTGCACGTATTCCCGATGCGTTTCATGGCGACCGAAAGTGCCACAGATCAAACCATCGGCGTAACCCAGACGTACCATCAACGAACCATACAAGGTTGCCCGGCGGCGCACTTCGCGGCGCGCGTAATCGGGTGAAACCCCCCGGCGCTCGGTCAATTGGTGATAGGTCTGCCAAAACTCTTCAAAGTGCTCATCAAAGAACGCGCAATTTTCCGCATGGATGATTTCAAAGTCGTCGCCTTCGCGGATACGCAGACCAGCGGCCTGAATCCGCCGCTTGATTTCTTCACTGCGCCCAATCAGGATCGGCCGGGCAATCCCTTCATCGCGAATGACCTGAACCGCACGCAGCACCCGCTCGTCTTCGCCTTCGGCAAAAACCACGCGCTTGGGGGCCGCCTTGGCCTGGGAGAAAACGGGCTTCATGATAATACCCGAGTGGTACACAAACTCGTTGAGACCCTGGAGGTAAGCCGGCCAATCGGTAATCGGACGGGTTGCCACACCGGAATCCATACCGGCACGCGCCACGGCCGGCGCGATCTTGACGATCAGGCGGGGGTCAAAAGGATTGGGAATCAGATATTCCGGGCCAAAACTGGCTACCTTCTCGCCATAAGCGCGGGCCGCCACTTCTGACTGCTCGGCGCGGGCCAGTTCGGCAATCGCCCTGACTGCAGCCATTTTCATTTCTTCGGTAATCGTTGTCGCACCGACATCAAGCGCACCGCGGAAAATGAAGGGGAAGCACAGCACATTATTGACCTGGTTCGGATAATCCGAACGGCCGGTACAGATAATGGCGTCATTGCGCACGCTCTTGACCAATTCCGGCGTAATTTCCGGCGTCGGGTTGGCGAGCGCCATGATCAACGGATTAGCCGCCATCTTGACCACCATTTCCGGTTTCAGTACGCCGCCAGCAGACAAACCCAAAAAGACATCAGCGTCTGCGATGACATCAGCCAAGGTTCGGGCATCGGTTTTTTTGACGTAGCGCGCCTTGATTTCGTCCATGTCCTCGATACGGCCTTCGTAGACGAGACCCTTAATGTCGGTCACCCAGATATTGGCCGGCGGGGCACCGAGCATGACCAGCAGATCGAGACAGGCCAGTGCAGCCGCACCGGCGCCGGAGGTGACGATTTTGACCTGCGACAAATCTTTGCCAATCAGATGCAGCGCATTCAGCACTGCGGCGCCAACAACAATGGCTGTGCCATGCTGGTCATCATGAAAGACGGGGATTTTCATCCGCTCGCGCAGTTTTTTCTCAATATAAAAACATTCCGGCGCCTTGATGTCTTCCAGATTAATGCCGCCAAAAGTGGGCTCGAGCGAGGCGATGATATCGATCAGTTTATCCGGATCGCGCTCTTCGATTTCAAGGTCGAAAACGTCAATATTGGCGAATTTCTTGAACAAAACGCCTTTGCCTTCCATCACCGGTTTGGCGGCGAGTGGCCCGATCGCCCCCAAACCAAGCACCGCAGTACCGTTGGTGATGACCCCGACGAGATTGGCCCGGGATGTCAGGGTGCCAGCCTCGCGCGGATCGGCGACAATTTCTTCGCAGGCAAACGCCACACCCGGCGAATAAGCCAAGGCCAAATCATACTGATTGGTCATCTGCTTGATTGGGGTAACCGCAATTTTGCCCGGCTTGGGATGGCGGTGGTAATAGAGCGCTGCTTCGCGAAGTTGCCTGGGATCCATGTCTTCCTCCGTTTTGTATCGTGAAATTCGATTTTGAATCGTGCAACATAATATCGTACACAGAGCAGGTTTTCACTTTCGGAAAACACCTAGAAATCTAAGTCAAGTAGATGTTTACCCTCAGATAAGGCATAATTACGGGCTTCCCAGCCGACGGCTTTTAGCCGCTATCCGTCTTGGTGGCGACTTCCGGCGACTGGCGTGAAACCTAGCTATTTCAGTCAATTAGAGAGAGACACCGCCATGACCGCACCGCTGAATGCCCCTGACTACGTGAAACACGAAGGCCTGAAAAAATGGGTCGCCGAAATCGCTGCGCTGACCCAGCCCGACCGTATCCATTGGGCCGACGGTTCGCAGGAAGAGTATGACCGCCTGTGCGCCGAAATGGTAGAGGCGGGCATCTTCGTCAAACTCAACGAAACCAAGCGCCCGAATTCCTACCTTGCCTGCTCGGACCCGTCCGACGTCGCCCGCGTCGAAGATCGCACTTATATCTGCTCGGCCAAGAAGGAAGATGCCGGCCCGACCAATAACTGGGAAGATCCCACCGTCATGCGCGCGACGCTGAACGGCGTCTTCAAGGGCTGCATGAAGGGCCGGACGATGTACGTTATCCCGTTCAGCATGGGTCCGCTCGGTTCGCCGATCGCCCACATCGGTTTTGAAATCACCGATTCCGCCTACGTCGTCACCAACATGCGCACGATGACCCGCATGGGCAAGCAGGTCTTTGACGTGCTCGGCAGCGATGGCGAGTTTGTGCCGTGCATCCACTCCGTCGGCGCCCCGCTCGAGGCAGGCCAGCAGGACAGCAAGTGGCCGTGCAACCCGACCGTCAAGTACATTGTGCATTACCCGGAAACACGCGAAATCTGGTCTTACGGTTCCGGCTACGGCGGCAATGCGCTGCTCGGCAAGAAGTGCTTCGCGCTGCGCATCGCCTCCAACATGGGCCGCGACCAGGGCTGGCTGGCTGAACACATGCTGATCCTCGGCGTTGAGTCGCCGGAAGGTGAAAAGTCCTACGTCGCAGCCGCCTTCCCCTCGGCCTGCGGCAAGACCAACTTCGCCATGCTGATTCCGCCCAAGTCACTGGATGGCTGGAAGATCACCACCATCGGCGACGACATCGCCTGGATCAAGCCGCGCGTCGATGCCGACGGCGTTACCCGCTTCTACGCGATCAACCCGGAAGCCGGCTTCTTCGGCGTCGCCCCGGGCACCTCGGAAAAGACCAACTTCAACGCCCTGGCCACGCTGAAGGAAAACATCATCTTCACCAACGTCGCACTGACTGACGATGGCGACATCTGGTGGGAAGGCCTGACCAAGGAAGCGCCGGATCACCTGATCGACTGGCAAGGCAACGACTGGACGCCGGCCGACGGCAAGGCCGGCA
>CAZLPR010000123.1:0-6034 GCA_964561415.1 uncultured Dechloromonas sp.
ATATCACCAACATCATACCACTATTTATTTAGTTTTTAAAGGCGGCTTAGTATATCTTTCCGCTTTTTCCAGAAAGGACTGGGGATATGAAAGGCTGGCAAGATGAATTTGAATCCATCCAAAGGGCCACGGAGGAGTTAAAAAAAACCAAGCGGAGTAAGCAATCATTGTCATGGGGAGATGAAACCGTAAGGGTTTTCGAAAATGTGGTTTTAGAGAGCAATGGCAGCGAAGCCCAACTTTTTTTTGCGGAATGAGTGAGGCCCTCCATAAGCAAGCACATTGCGCCCCTTTAATTTCCCGCTACAATAAGCCTATGTTTTTATCGTGTGGTTTTAAAATCGAATGCAAACGTTCGGTGGCGTTCAGTCAGCAACCGGAAATATTTGATTCTCAAATTTCAGCCCTCCCCAAGGCAGCTTCCGCGCCTCTTACTCCCATGATGCGCCAATATTTTGAGATCAAAGGGCAGTACAAAGACTGCATTCTTTTTTTTCGACTCGGTGATTTTTATGAAATGTTCAGCGAAGACGCGCAAAGAGGAGCGAAAATTCTTGGAATTGTACTCACGCATCGCCATGGAACGCCCATGTGCGGCATTCCTTATCATTCGGTGGATCAGTATTTGGCCAAACTCACCGCTGCAGGGGAAAAGGTGGCGCTTTGCGAGCAGGTGAGCGACCCCACGCTGCCGGGCATTGTGAAGCGCGAGGTGGTCCGGGCGGTGACGCCGGGAACCACTTCGAAGGGAATGCCGGAGTTGAGCAATGTTTCGAGTTCTTCACCACCGCGGCCGAAAATGAACGGGTCGCCCCCTTTCAGGCGAACGACTGAGCGCCCTTCGCGCGCCAGGTCAACCAGCAATTGATTGATTGAATCCTGCGGCAGTGTGTGTTTGGAGGCTTCCTTCCCGGCGTAGATACGTCGGGCGTCGGGGTGGGCAAGTTCCATGATAGCGTCGCCCACCAGATGGTCATAAACCAGCGTATCGGCCTGAGCAATCAGGCGAGCTGCCTTTACGGTGAGCAGATCCGGGTCGCCTGGGCCGGCGCCAATCAGCCAGACTTTGCCAGCTTGGAGTTTGTCGTCTTTTTTCATGGTCGAGTGTCTTCTTCGGGCGCCCATCCTAATGCGGGAATGGGTGACTGCCAATAGCAGGCGCGACACAATTGGTTTGGCTAGTACAAAAGAACTAATTTTGTAGTTCTATTTGACTACAGGCTATTGAATATTAATGTATTGTTTTGCTTTTAAAGCTTGATGAGTATCAAGGATAGGGTTTTTACAGAGGTTCAACCTTGCATCCATCCCGTTGGGGGGTATTTGAGCTTTGTTTTGATCCAGGAGATAAGAGATGAAAAAAACCGTAGTGGGTATGCTGACAATGACCGCGATGGCTTTGGCCATGGGTTCGGCTTTCGCGCAGGAAACAGCCAAAGTGGCGCCGGAGATGAGTGCCGCTGAAAAAGAACAGGCCAAGAAAATCTACTTTGAGCGCTGTGCCGGCTGTCACGGTGTGTTGCGCAAGGGCGCAACTGGCAAAAATCTTGAGCCGCACTGGACGAAAAAGGATAAGGACGGCAATGTTACCGAGGGCGGTACGCTCAAGCTCGGTCAGACTCGTCTGGAAAAAATTATCGGTTACGGTACCGATGGCGGCATGGTCAACTTTGATGACATCCTGACCAAGCAAGAAATTTCCCTGATGTCGAAGTACATCCAGAACACGCCGGATGTGCCGCCAGAATACAGCTTCAAGGAAACGCTGGATTCATGGAAGATCATCGTGCCGGTCGATAAGCGTCCGACCAAGCAGATGAACAAGATCAACCTGAAGAATGTGTTCTCCGTCACGTTGCGTGATACCGGTGAAGTCGCGTTGATTGACGGTGACACCAAAGAAATCCGCAGCATCGTCAAGACCGGCTACGCCGTGCATATTTCCCGCCTCTCGGCATCGGGTCGCTATGTTTATGTGATCGGTCGCGACGGTCGTTTGTCGCTGATTGACCTCTGGATGGAAAAGCCGGGCGTCGTGGCTGAAGTCAAGATCGGTTTCGATGCGCGTTCAGTCGATACCTCGAAGTTCAAGGGCTTTGAAGACAAATATGCGGTAGCTGGTTCGTACTGGCCGCCGCAGTACGTGATCATGGATGGTGACACGCTGAAGCCGCGCAAGGTTGTTTCGACACGGGGCATGACGGTTGATGGCGAATACCATCCGGAACCGCGTGTTGCTTCCATCGTTGCTTCGTTCATCAAGCCGGAATGGGTTATCAATATCAAGGAAACCGGTCAGATTCTGCTGGTCGATTACTCCGATATCGAAAATCTGAAGACGACCACGATTGCTTCCGCCAAGTTCCTGCATGATGGCGGCTGGGATGCCTCCAAGCGTTATTTCCTGGTGGCAGCCAATGCTTCCAACAAGATCGCTGCAGTCGACACCAAAACCGGCAAGCTGGCTGGACTGGTCAATGTCGCGAAGCTTCCTCACCCAGGTCGCGGTGCCAACTTTACACATCCCAAATTTGGTCCGGTGTGGACGACAGGTCACCTCGGTGCAGATGTCTTGACGCTGATCAGCACGCCGTCGGATGCAAAGAAGGATGCCAAGTTCAAGGAGTTCAACTGGAAGGTTGTTCAGGAAGTCAAACACGTACCGGGCAATTTGTTCGTCAAGACGCATCCGACCTCCAAGCACCTGTGGGCTGACTCGCCGCAGAACCCTGACCGGGAACTGGCTGAATCGGTTTCTGTCTGGAATCTGTCCGATCTCTCCAAGCCATTCAAAGTGATCAATGTCGCCAAGGATTCAGGTTTGCCCGTCACCAAGGCAACTCGCCGTGCCGTACATCCGGAATACAGCGCTGATGGCAAGGAAGTCTGGATCTCCCTGTGGGGCGGCAAGACCGATCAGTCCGCCATTGTCGTTTATGATGATGCAACCTTGCAGCTCAAGAAGGTGATTACCGATCCGAAGATGATCACGCCGACCGGTAAGTTCAACGTCTATAACACCCAGCACGACATTTACTAATCAGGGCGACTTAAACTGATTCTGTAATAAATACGGGGGCGAAAGCCCCCGTCGTGTCTGACACAGGAGATTGATTTATGAATACAAAATTGACATCACTGATTGTTGCCGGTGCCTTCATGGCATTCGGTTCGCAACTGGCCCAGGCGGCTCCGGACTGGAGCAAGGTTGCCAAGAAGGATATTTACGTTTTCCATCCCGGTGCCAATCCCATTGAATGGGCTACGGGTAAGGGCGACCATAGTGGCGCCAGCGGTATCAAAAAAGGTGAAGCCTGTGCCGGTTGCCATATTGAAGATGGCAAGCTGAGTCTTGATCTCAAGCGTCTGGCCAGCAAGGAAATGGAGCCCAAGGGCGCGCCGAAGACAATGAGTTATCCGATTGGTGTTCAAGCGGCCTACGATGCGAGCAATCTATATGTGCGTCTGACTTTCAAGGCGCCGGCCGGTGGTTACGACAAGTCTGACAAAACCAATGAAGTCAAGGCCAGCATCATGTTCCCGAACGACAAGGTGCCACTGGGCGACCAGGCCGGTTGCTGGGCGGCTTGCCACAAGGACGCGCGGACCATGCCGGGCGCTGACGACAAAAAAACCAAGCATGTTTCAGCCGGCGCAATGGATCTGATGCAGTGGCGTAGCGGTGATGGCGGCAAAGCCCTGGATGGCAGCGTCAGCGACAAGCGCAACATGGAAGGTGGCAAGGCTGGCGTTACGGCGGAAGGTGCCAAGGCGGGCGATACTTACACCGTGACCTTCACGCGCAAGCTGGCGGGTGGCGTCAATATTGCGCCGGGTAAAACAGTGCCGTTTGGCGTTGCTGTGCATGCCGATCATGCCGGAGCGCGTTTCCATCATGTCTCCTTTGGCCACACCCTGGGCCTGGGTGCCGATGGCGATGTGAAGGCAGTCAAACAGTAAATGTTGATGCGGTCCGGCGGCATGAACGTGTTTGCCGGATGGCTGCAATGGAAGCGGGCGCCGGTTTTACTGGCGCTCGTTTCTTTTTTGGCACTGGCGGAAGAAACGGTGGAAGTCAGTATCGAGAAATACGCCTTTACGCCACAGCAAGTGAATATTCGTGTCGGCGATTCGGTGAAATGGGTTAATCGCGAGAAGCGAACCAGTCATTCGATTGTTCTGCCGATTGCCGGCGTGCCCGAATCGGAGCGCTTTTTCCCTGATGAAAGCTGGACTTACCGCTTCGCTGAACCGGGGCGCTACGATTATCATTGCGGCCCGCACCCGGAAATGAAAGGTCTTGTCGTTGTTAGTGAGTAGGTTGATTTTTGCCCTTTTTTTGGCGTTGACCGCAGGCTTGGCGCCGGCCGAGTCGGCAATGGCTGCCGAACCAGCTAGCGGGCGACAAAAGGAACTGGTGCGCATGGTGCGCCAGGATTGCGGCTCCTGTCACGGCATGACGCTTAACGGCGGTCTGGGGCCGGCCCTGTTGCCGGCCGATTTGCGCGACAAGCCGGCCGAAGGTTTGGTCGCCACGATTTATTATGGCCGCCCTGGCACACCCATGCCGCCCTGGCAGCAATTCATGTCGGAAAGCGAAGCCGGCTGGATTGTCGAAAAACTGATCAGTGGTTTCCCGAATTGAGGATGCGATGCGTTTATTTCTGAGTTTTTTGCTCGCCCTGTTGCTAAATGCCTGTGCTGCCCCGCAGCTGCGCGGTACCGGTGATCTCGGCTTGATCATCGAACGGGCAACCGGTCACCTTACGTTGGTCAACACCAGTTCAAAACAGCCCTATGCCCGCATTGAAGGGTTGGGTGATTTGTCGCACGCCTCGGCGGTTTATTCGCGCGATGCCCGTTACGCCTTTATTTTCGGTCGTGATGGCGGGCTGACCAAGATTGATCTGCTCGAAGGGCGCATCGTCAAGCGGGTCATGCAATCGGGCAACGCGATTGGCGGCTCGATTTCGCAGGATGGCCGTATCGTCGTGGTGCAAAACTACAAGCCGGGCGGCATCAAGGCATTCGACGCCGAGACCTTGGAACTGCTTTCGGAAGTGCCGGCCGAATACGCGCCAGGCAAGTTCTCCAAGGTGGTCGGCCTGGCCGATAGCCCGGGTAACAAATTTGTATACGCGCTGTTCGATGGCGGCGAAATCTGGGTCAGTGATTTCAGCAATCCGCGCCAGCCGACGACGCAACGTTTCCCTGCCGGCGTGCAGCCTTACGATGGTCTGGTGACGCCGGATGGCCGTTATTACCTGGCCGGCTTGTTCGGCGAGGATGGCGTCGCGCTGCTTGATCTGTGGCTGCCGGAAAAAGGCGCCCGCAAGATTCTGGAAAATTACGGCCGAGGGCAGGAAAAATTGCCGGTCTTCAAGATGCCGCATCTGCGTGGCTGGTCGGTGGCGCAGGGCAAAGCTTATCTGCCGGCGATTGGTCGCCATGAAGTATTGATTGTCGATGTCGCAACCTGGAAAGAAGTGGGGCGCATTCCGGTGCGCGGGCAGCCGGTTTTTGTCATGGCGCGCCCGGATGGACGTCAGGTCTGGGTCAATTTCGCCTTTCCCGATAATGGCAAAATTGATGTGATCGACACGCTGGCCGGCAAGGTTGTGCAGGCGTTTGAGCCAGGCAAGGGCATTTTACACATGGAGTTTGCGCCGCGCGGCGAACACGTCTGGCTTTCGGCGCGGGATGATAACAAGGTGGTGATTTACGACACCGCCAGCTTCACCAAATTGGCTGAAATTGCCGCCGATAGCCCGTCCGGGATATTTTTTACGACCCGCGCTGGCCGCATCGGCTTCTGATGAGTGAAGCCATTGAATTCCGTCTGCTGAACGAGTTTCAGCGCGACTTCCCGCTCTGCTCGGCACCCTTTGCCGAACTGGCGGCGCGTCTCGGTGTCGCAGAAAAAGTCGTTCTCGGCGGTCTGGAAAAACTGCGCCGCGAAGGCAAGATTTCCCGCGTTGGCGCCGTTTTCGCGCCGAAACGCATTGGCGCTTCGACGCTGGCTGCAATGGCTGTG
>CAZLPR010000124.1:0-6005 GCA_964561415.1 uncultured Dechloromonas sp.
GCAGATCGGACGATGGCCTTCGGCGCACATGCGCGAGTTGGTCAGGATCTGGGCGATGGCATCCTTGGCGGCGGGGGATTCCTCGCGCTCGTAGGCTTCGCCGAGCGCCTTGATGTAGTCGAGTGGATGGTAGTAGCTGATGTACTGGAAGGCATCGGCAACGGACTGGATCAGGTCTTCCTGTTTGATAGCGGTCATGCACAACTCCCGATTAATGATGTTTTTGGTGTTGAAGGGCAAGGGTCTGAGTCATGGTCTTGTCGACAATGGCCATGGCCAGGGCGGAGAAAAGGAAAACAACGTGAATGACCACCTGCCACATCAATGTGTGCTCGGATAGGTTGGCGGCGTTGATAAAGCTCTTCAGCAGATGAATCGACGAAATGCCGATGATTGCTGTCGAAAGTTTGATCTTGAGAACACCGGCATTGACATGCGAGAGCCATTCCGGCTGATCTGGATGATCTTCGAGATTGAGCCGGGAGACAAAAGTTTCGTATCCGCCGACAATCACCATCACCAGCAGATTGGCGATCATTACCACGTCGATCAGACCGAGTACGACGAGCATGACGTCGGCTTCGCTAATGTGCGTTGTCGAGAAAGCGCTCATCACCAGATGGCTCAACTCGATCATGAACAGGTAGCAATAAACCACCTGCGCGACGATCAGGCCGATGTAAAGCGGTGCTTGAATCCAGCGGCTGGCAAAGATGAAAATTTCTAATTGTTTGACGGGGAAGCTCATCGTTAGCATTAGTTTTTTGGGGGGTATCCATTTTATCACGGGCCTTGCTTGCAGCCGGAATATGCCGAATTGCTGCGCCGCAGCGTGATTTCGTAAGCGCTTTGTAAGAATATCAACGTCTAATGCCGCTTCAAAGCTGGCTTGGGAGTTCTTTTTCCCCAAGTCTTGGCGGCTTTAAGCGTCCCGGCTTCGGGCCGGGATACGATCGGTTGTTCAAACATAATTGCGATGTACCGCAGAGGAGAAGAATATGTCGAATGAGTCCGTGCAGCTAATTTATCCGTCTGACGAAATCGTCAAGAACGCGGCGGTTTCCGGGATGGAAGCCTATAGGGCACTGTGCGCGGAAGCTGAGGCCGACTATGAAGGTTACTGGGCAAGACACGCCCGTGATCTGGTGACCTGGAAAGAGCCGTTTACCCAGGTGCTTGATGAGTCCAATGCCCCCTTCTTCAAGTGGTTTGCCGATGGCAAGCTAAACGTTTCTTACAACTGTCTTGACCGTAATGTCGACGCCGGTCTGGGCGACAAGGTCGCCATCATTTTTGAAGCCGACAACGGCGAATCGACCAAAGTTACCTACAAGGAACTGCTGGTCAAGGTCTGCAAAATGGCCAACCTGCTTCGCGCCAGGGGGGTCAAGAAGGGTGATCGCGTCGTTATTTACATGCCGATGACCATTGAAGGTGTCGTTTCGATGCAGGCTTGTGCCCGTATCGGCGCCACCCACTCCATCGTTTTCGGCGGTTTCTCCGCCCAGTCTCTGCGCGATCGTATGCACGATGCCGGCGCTGTCATGCTGCTTACATGCGATGGTCAGTTCCGTGGCGGTAAGGCGATTCCGCTGAAGCCGATTGCTGATGAAGCTTTTGGTCTGGGTGGTTGTGAGTGCGTCAAGAACGTTATCGTTTTCAAGCGCACCGGCGCTGAAGTCTCCATGACGCCGGGTCGTGACGAGTGGTTGCACGATGGCTTGGCCGATCAACCGGAAACCTGCGAACCGGAATGGGTTGAAGCCGAACATCCGCTCTTCCTGCTTTACACCTCCGGCTCGACCGGCAAACCGAAGGGCGTTCAGCATTCCACCGGCGGCTACCTGCTGCATGCCATCATGACCATGAGATACACCTTTGACATCAAGCCAAGCGATGTCTTCTGGTGTACCGCCGACATCGGCTGGGTGACTGGCCACACCTATATCGCCTACGGCCCGCTGGCTTGCGGTGCGACCGAAATCGTCTTCGAAGGCGTGCCGACTTACCCGGATGCCGGGCGTTTCTGGAAAGTGATTCAGGATCACAAGGTCAGCATTTTCTACACTGCACCGACCGCCATCCGCTCGCTGATCAAGGCGGCTGACAACAACCCGACGATCCACCCGAAGAGCTACGACCTGTCTTCGCTGCGCATCCTCGGTTCGGTCGGCGAGCCGATCAATCCGGCTGCCTGGACATGGTATTACGAAAATGTCGGCGGTAGCCGTTGCCCGATCGTCGATACCTTCTGGCAGACTGAAACCGGTGGTCACATGATCACCCCGTTGCCGGGTGCAACGCCGATGATTCCGGGTTCCTGCACGCTGCCGTTCCCCGGCATCATGGCCGCCATCGTTGATGAAACCGGTGCCGACGTACCTTGGGGTCAGGGCGGAATTCTGGTCGTCAAGCGTCCATGGCCGTCGATGATCCGCACGATCTGGAACGACGATGAGCGCTTCGTCAAGTCCTACTATCCGGCTGACTTCCAGGGCAAATATTACCTGGCTGGCGACGGCGCCATTCGCGACAAGGACACCGGCTACTTCACCATTACCGGCCGTATCGACGATGTGCTGAACATCTCCGGTCACCGCATGGGTACGATGGAAATCGAATCTGCATTGGTGGCCAATCCGATGGTTGCCGAAGCGGCCGTCGTTGGCCGTCCTGACGACCTGACTGGTGAAGCGATCGTTGCCTTCGTGGTGCTGAAAGGCCTTCGCCCAACGGGTGATGAGGCCAAGAAGCTGATCAAGGAACTGCAGGATTGGGTGGGCAAGGAGATCGGACCGATCGCCAAGCCGAAAGACATTCGTTTCGGTGACAATTTGCCGAAGACCCGCTCCGGCAAGATCATGCGTCGTTTGCTGCGCGGTCTGGCCAAGGGCGAGGAACTGACGCAAGACATGTCCACGCTGGAAAACCCGGCCATTCTGGAACAGCTCAAGGGCTAATTCAGGCGCAGGCCAAGGAGGCGGCGAGCTTGCCACGCTGCCTCCAACAAACAACAGGCAGGAGGAGACAATGGTCGCCCAAAAGGTGGCCTCCCAATGTGGTCGCATCAGACTGCATGCCAACAACGGCTGGCACGCTTGCGTGTCGGCCGTTTTCTTTTTGCGGAGGGCTTTTAAGTGAAACGAGCCAGTCCTGTTCGGCAACGACTTGGCGCCCTTGCGCTGTTTGGTGTGCCGTTACTGACTTACCCTTTGCTGAGTTTGCCTGTTGGCTCCTGGGCGGGCGTTCCGGCGACCTATCTTTATTTGTTTGGTGTTTGGGCCGGCTTGATTGCACTGGCTGCCTGGGTTGCCGAACGGCGGGGGAAATAAGTGATTTCCGGTTGGCTGGTTGCCGCACTATCCACCCTTTATCTTGCGCTGCTTTTTGCTGTGGCGCGATTTGGCGATGCCCGCGCCGATGCCGGCAAGTCGATTATTTCCGCCAACGTTTACGCGCTGTCGCTCGCCGTTTATTGCACCTCCTGGACTTTCTACGGCAGCGTCGGCCGCGCCACTTCGGGGGGGCTTTCCTTTCTCACCATCTATATTGGCCCAACGCTGATGCTGATGTGCGTCGGCGTTATCCTGAAGATGATCCGCATCAGCAAGGTCTATCGAATCACCTCGATCGCCGATTTCATTGCCTCGCGTTATGGCAAAAGCCAGTTATTAGCCGGCCTGGTAACGGTCATCGCCGTGATCGGCGTCGTGCCCTATATTGCACTGCAACTGAAAGCCGTTGCGGCCAGTCTCAATGTGCTGTTTCAGCAGGCCGATCATGCGCTGCTCCCTTGGTGGCTTGATTCCACCTTGCTCATCGCGGCCGTCCTCGCGCTATTCACCATCCTCTTTGGCACGCGTCATCTTGATGCGACGGAGCGCCATGAAGGCATGGTCGCCGCCATCGCTTTTGAATCTGTCGTCAAGTTGCTCGCTTTTATGGCAGTTGGCCTGTTCGTCACTTATGGCATGTTTGGTGGCCTCTCCGACCTTTTTCAGCGTGCCGCAGAAAGTCCTGACCTGGCGCGTCTTTTTCTGCTTGACGCAAGCCGCTCCGGAACATGGACCGCGTTGATCCTGCTCTCTGGTCTGGCAATTATTTTCCTGCCACGGCAGTTCCAGATCATTGTGGTCGAAAATGTCGATGAGTCGCATCTGAAACGAGCCGTCTGGCTCTTTCCGCTTTATCTCTTGCTGATCAATATTTTTGTCCTGCCGCTGGCTCTGGGCGGCTTGCTCCATTTTGACGGGCAAAATCTCAATCCCGATACCTTTGTTCTCACCTTGCCGCTGGCTCGCGGTGCCGAATCGCTCGCCCTGCTCGCATTCATTGGCGGTTTATCGGCCGCAACCGGCATGGTCATCGTTGAAACCATCGCATTGTCCACCATGGTTTGCAACGACCTCGTGATGCCTTTATTGCTGCGGTCAACCTGGCTAAAGACCGAAAAACAGCAGGATCTCTCCGGCTTGCTGATTGGCATTCGGCGCATTGCTATCGTCATTATTCTGCTCCTCGGTTACATCTATTTCCGGGCGGCCGGCGAAGCCTATGCGCTGGTTGGCATCGGCCTGATTTCCTTTGCGGCGGTGGCTCAGTTTGCCCCCGCCATGTTTGGCGGCATGTACTGGAAGCAGGGCACGCGGGCCGGCGCCATTGCCGGTTTGCTCACCGGTTTCGGCATCTGGCTTTACACCTTGCTACTGCCATCCTTCGCCAAATCAGGCTGGATCGATAATGGTTTTGTTACGCAAGGTCTGTTCGGTATTGGCTGGCTTAAAGCCCAGGCGCTATTCGGGCTAGAAGGGCGGGATGAAATTTCCCATTGCCTGTGGTGGAGCCTGTTTGCCAATATTGGCTGTTACGTCGCGGTTTCCCTGAACTCCCGGCCGGATGCCGTGGAAGCCAGCCAGGCCGAGCGTTTCGTCGATATTTTCCGGCATGCCGGGCGCGATACCGACGCCCGTTTGTGGCGCGGCAATACTTCGGTTGAAGCCTTGGTCGGCTTGCTCGAACGCTTTCTCGGGCCACTCCGGGCGCGGCAGCAATTGGGTCTTTATGCCCAGACTCGTGGTGCGAACAATTGGCACAAGCTGCCGGCCGACGCTGAATTTGTCCATTTTGCCGAAGCTGAGCTGGCTGGCGCGATTGGCTCGGCCAGTGCCCGGGTCATGGTTGCTTCGGTCGCCCAGGAAGAAAATCTCGGGCTCGAAGAAGTCCTCGATATTCTTGACGAGGCGACTCAGGTTCGCGCCTATAGCCGGGAACTCGAAGCCAAACAACAGGCGCTGGAAGTGGCGACCGCCGAATTGCGCAGTGCCAACGAGCGCCTGCGTGAGCTCGATAGCATGAAGGATGACTTCATTTCGACCGTAACCCACGAGTTACGCACGCCGCTTACCTCGATTCGCGCCCTGTCAGAAATGCTTCATGAAGACCCGAAAATTGATTTGTTTGAGCGCAAACGCTTTCTCGGCATTATCGTCAATGAAGCCGAACGCTTGACGCGCTTGATCAACCAGATTCTCGATATGGCCAAATTGGAATCCGGGCGTGCCGAATGGACAACCAGCGAACTCGATATCGGTGATGTCGTGCGCGAGGCAATGGATTCACTGGGGCAGCTTTTCCGTGAAAAAGGCGTCGCTCTGGATGGTGACATACCGGCCAGCGGCCCGATCGTGCTGGCTGATCGCGACCGCCTGACTCAGGTGATGATCAATCTGCTCTCAAACGCCGTGAAGTTTGTCCCGGAAAATAGCGGCAGGGTGCATGTCAAGGTCAGCAACGATCAAAAAAATGTTCATGTCGTCGTCTCGGACAATGGCCCCGGCCTGACCGCCGAAGAATGCAGCGTCATTTTTGAAAAATTCCGTCAGGGTGGCAACACGATGACGGACAAGCCCAAAGGAACAGGGCTCGGACTACCCATCAGCCGCCAAATCGTTGAATTCTTTGGTGGTAACCTCTGGGTAGAAAGCGCACCCGGCAAGGGAGCGCAT
>CAZLPR010000125.1:0-3321 GCA_964561415.1 uncultured Dechloromonas sp.
GCTCCGCGTAATTGAGGTGTCACCGCCGTTCATGTTGAGCAGACCGGATTTTTCGGTAATGGCGAGAGCGTCTGCTCCTGGTGCCGTGTCGCCCGACCAAAGCAGGATTTTGACCGGCTTGTTGGGCGGCGCCAGACGGCGCTGGATGTAGTCGCTGGAGCCGACAATCTCGCGGGTGAGGTCGAATTTGTAGCCCGGGACTTCGAGATGGTAGGACTCTTCTTTGGCCCCGGTTCCCTTCTCGTTGGCGATTTCAGGTTCCCAGATAAAGGGGTGCGTATAGGTATGGCTGGCAATTTCGACGTGCGGCAATGCAAACATCTGTTTGGCGATGCCTTCCAGCCGGGCACTCAATTTCGGGTAAAGGCCATCGGGTGAAATTTCCGATTCGATAACGGAGACTGTGGTTGGCACGCGGTAACGTTTGAGAACTTCCTTGAGCATCACCTCGGCGGCCGGTGGGCTGCCGGCGAATTCGGCCAGTGAAGGAAAGCCGTCGCCATCAATGTGCGAGAAAAAAAGGCGCCGGCCATTTTCGGTGGTGGTGTCGGGTGCCGGTAAGGGGGTAAGGCGCAGGGCGCCGGTCAGAAAGGCAAAGGGGTCGATGATCCAGCGGGTTTGCTCTGTGCCGGGGACTTCGAACAGTACAAAAGGGTCGAGAATAAAGCCGCCCCATGGCGTCAGCGCTCCGCCGATGTAATTATGGTTACGCTGGTCGCGAAGTTCCAGTAACGGTTTGGCGAGGGTATTGGTTAACCCCAGCGTGGTTAATTGTGGACGATTGGCTTTGGGCTGCGCTTCGAAACCGAGCATCGGTCGAGAGCTTGTAATTTGAATGGCACCAACGGCGGCAGGCCGTTCTGTGATGCCCAGGCTGTTTGCGATCTTGTGTTCAATCGGAAAGCCGAAATCGCCCATTACGGCAAGCGGCAAGCCTTCGGCCATTCTATCTTGGAGCCAGCGAGGTAGCGTTTTTAGCGGCGTGTCCGCCAACTGACCGGAGAACCAGGTAACGATGCCGACATAGCGGTCATTCAGGTTGTTTTTTGGAAGTTCGAGATTGGCGTCCGCATAGTCGACGACGTACCCCAAGTAATTTAATGGCATCTGCAAAAAACGATGGGCTGGCGTGTAGTTCAGAACAGTTGATTCGCGGCTGTCGTAAATCACCAGAATCCGCCTTGGCACCACCTCAACCTGGCCTATCCCCAGGCTATTCAAATCACTGTCGCTCACCCACGGAATAAACCCCAGCGCCCGGATGCGCTCGGCGGTTTCGCGGGTGGTTTTGCGGTCGCTTGGCGTCACGTAGTCGATGGCGAGGATGGGAATGCCATGATCTTGCTTGATCGTCTTCAACTGGCCGAGCAGCCACTCACGGTCGCTGATTTTGACTTCTTCGTAGCGTTGACCGCCGGCGTTCCAGCTGCGGAACAGCGATTCGGCGGCGACCATGAATACCTTGTCCTTGACGCGCGGCACGATTTCAAAGCCGCGATTGAGAATCAGGCGGATACCGGGGAAGCGGCGATGTAAGGTTTCAATGACGTGAATCAGACCCTGTTGCTGAGCCGATTCGTCAAAAGTCGTGGCCAGGCGGTAAGAGTCGAGCGTGTCGAGAAAAAAGCCGCGATAGCCTTTTTGCCACAGCGGCCCGACGACTTTGTCGGCAAAAAAATCCGGCCATTCGGCAGGTGTTTGGTCGAGCACTACCGAATCCCAGTCGCCATTGCGCGCCATTTTCCATGCGGCGGGGATGTCCTGATAATAGGGCCGGCTGGGTTGGACTTCGGCGACCGCGACATAGGCGAACAATTCGCTGTCTGGCGTGCGATAACGCAGCGGGTCGTAACCGTGGTCGGGTTCGACCACGACAATCTCGAAGGCTTTCAGCTCGGCAAGCGGCGCTTTTTCCCCATAGAAAAAGGCCACCGCCGGGGCGGCGATGCCTGAGAGACTCAATAAAAGTCCAAAAATGAAGATTATCGATCGAAGAAATACCATTTTTAGGGTATCGACAGAGGGAAGGCTATTAGAGCCGTTTTCTCACCTGTGTCAAAATGGTTTTTTCAATCCATTGTGAGATAAATCTCAATGGCAAGAACCGGTGCCAGCCCGGTTCTTCGGGAAATAACAGCCGCGATAAATCAGGAAATCGCCAGCATCCGGTCAAGCGCCAACTTGGCGAGCACGGCTTCATGCGCCGGTACTTTGATCTGATTGACCACTTTGCCCTCCACCAGGTTTTCCAGCGTCCAGGCCAGATGTTGCGGGTCGATGCGTTGCATCGTCGAACACATGCAGATGGTCGTTGCCATGAACTGGACGATTTTGTTCTGCGGCAGCACTTCGCGGGCCAGGCGGTCGACCAGATTCAGTTCGGTGCCGACCAGCCAGCGCGTCCCTGCCGGTGCTTCCTTGATGGTTTTGACAATGAGTTCGGTCGAGCCGACGTAATCGGAAGCGGCGCAGACTTCAAAATTGCATTCAGGATGCGCAATCACCAGGCCGTCCGGGTATTTGGCGCGGAAGGCGTCGATGTGTGATTTCTGGAACATCTGGTGCACCGAACAATGGCCTTTCCAGAGCAGGATTTTGGCCTGCTTGATCTGCGCCGGGGTCAGGCCGCCGAGTTCAAGGTCCGGGTCCCAGACGACCATTTCGTCCAGCGCAATGCCCAGGTTGTGGCCGGTCCAGCGGCCGAGATGCTGGTCGGGGAAGAAGAGCACTTTGGGCCGGCGTTCGAAGGCCCATTGGGCAATCGTGCCGGCATTCGACGAGGTGCACACGATGCCGCCGTGTTCGCCGCAGAAGGCTTTGAGGTCGGCAGCCGAGTTGATGTAGGTGATCGGCGTGACTTCTTCTTCGGCATTCAGCACTTCGTTCAGTTCGCGCCAGCAGCGTTCGACCTTGGCCAGATTGGCCATGTCGGCCATCGAGCAGCCGGCGGCAAGGTCGGGCAGGATGGCGACCTGGTGCGGCGCGGTCATGATGTCGGCGACTTCGGCCATGAAATGCACGCCGCAGAAAATAACGTATTCGGAATCGGTCTGCGAGGCGAGGCGGGAGAGTTTCAGCGAATCGCCGGTCAGGTCGGCGTGTTGATAAATGTCGGCCCGCTGGTAATGGTGACAAAGGATGACGGCTTTTTTGCCGAGTTTGGCGCGGGCAGCGCGAATGCGCTCCTGGCAGGCTTCATCACTGAGCTGGTTGAACGGATTGAAGGAAATGGTGGCTGTTTGCATGCTTTTCTCTGAAAAAATGGTGCTTTTTTGCGGTCGACCGCAGCCCGCGGCAAATATTTGTGACGGCCGGGATTAT
>CAZLPR010000125.1:3340-5987 GCA_964561415.1 uncultured Dechloromonas sp.
GCGCCAGCCGCCGATGCGGTTGCGCTGGCCGTTGGCATCCTTGTCGCCTTCAAAACCTTCCAGAATGTTGTAACAGGCGTTGAAGCCAAGCTCGGTCGCCTGCGTCGCCGCAACAATTGAGCGAACGCCGCTGCGGCAGAGGAACATCACCAGCGCCTCAGGATCAACCTGGCGCTTCAGCTCGGCGGCAAAGTGCGGATTGCGTACATTGCCGGGGTACTGATTCCATTCGATCTCGATGGCGCCGGGTACGCGGCCGACCCAGTCCCATTCAGCGCGGGTCCGCACGTCAACGATTCTGGCGCCGGGCGCCAGTTGCAAAACGGCATAGGCTTCCTGCGGCGTCAGTTCGCCGAGATAAGGGCGCTCCAGGTCGCGGCCGCGAGCCTCGGCCAATTTAAGGACTTCAGTTAACTTTCCCATGATTTTTGGCTGCTAGAATCGGAAGCCAATAGTATAGGGCAGACCACATGGCACAAGAAAATTCACCGTCTCCAGCCGCCAGCCTGGCCGAGCGCTCGGCTGAGGCGCAGCGCGCCACCTGGGTCAGCGTTGCGGTTAATCTGGTGATGACGGTGGTTCAGCTCGTCGTTGGCTGGCTGGCGCATTCGCAGTCGCTGATCGCGCACGGCCTGCACTCTTTTTCCGATCTCCTGTCCGATTTTCTCGTCATCTATGCCAGCCGCCAGAGCGCCCATCCGGCCGATCAGGCGCATCCCTATGGCCACGCCCGGGTCGAAACCGCAGCAACGCTGATTCTCGGCGCTTCATTGACGCTGATTGGCGGCGGCATCCTTTGGGAATCAGGTATGCGCCTGCAGCATGGCGAAGCGCTGCTCGCCA
Source organism: uncultured Dechloromonas sp. (assembly GCA_964561415.1). Lineage (GTDB taxonomy): Bacteria > Pseudomonadota > Gammaproteobacteria > Burkholderiales > Rhodocyclaceae > Azonexus. The sequence continues at coordinate 4,184 of CAZLPR010000125.1, forward strand.
TCCAGCTAGCCGCCTTGTGGGTGGCGATTGCCACGGTGCTGGCCAAGGAGGCGCTTTATCGCTACCTGATCCGCGTCGGCGAACGTTTGCGCTCGCAACTGATGATCGCCAACGCCCTGCATACGCGGGCCGATGCCGCCTCGGCGCTGGTCGTCGTCGCCGGTATCGGCGGCGCGCTGCTCGGCTGGCCGTTTCTCGACCTGCTCGCTGCCGCGTTGATGGGCTTCATGATCCTGCGCATGGGGGCGGAACTCTCCTGGGGCGCTTTGAAGGAGTTGATCGATACCGGCCTTGACGAGTCGCAAGTTGAGTCGATTCGCCAGACTTTGCAAAACACGCCAGGCGTGCTCGGCCTGCATGCGCTGCGCACGCGACGGATGGCGCACCAGGCGCTGGTCGATGCGCACGTTCAGGTTAATGCCCGGATCAGCGTTTCCGAAGGGCATCGCATTGCCGAGTCGGCGCGGGCGCGCGTGTTGCGGGAGCATCCCGAAGTGCTCGATGTGCTGGTTCATATTGATCCCGAAGACGATTTGAATCTTGATCTGGTTGCCGTCCGGCTGCCCGGGCGCGAAGCCGTACTGCAGGAGATCAAGCCCATGCTGGCCGGTTTGCCGGCGCCGGAGAAGGTGGTTTTGCATTACCTGAACGGCCGGGTGGAGGTTGAGGTATTCCTGAGCCACCGCTTTTTTGCCAATGGCGAGGCATTGCGTCAGGCTGAGGCCCGGCTGGCGGAGCGTCTGGGGGAGCATCCCTCGATCCGGCAGGTTTCGCTAATCAGCTGCGTTGCACCAAATTAGTGCAAATTAATCACTAATTGCGTTAATTTGGTGCATCAATTCTTTGTTTTAACCGCGCATCGCCTTGTGGCAAAATGCGAATCCCATCTGCTGGCCTTTGGCATGCTTTCTGCTAAATTTCCCGCGTTGCGAAATTTTTCGATTGTCGCCGGATCAGCCGGCAACTTGTTTTCTTAGGAGACTGACGTTTATGGCAACCCCGCAAGACGTGATTAAAATGGTCAAGGAAAACGACGCCAAGTTCGTCGATTTCCGTTTTACCGATACCCGTGGCAAAGAACAGCACGTCACCGTGCCGGTCTCCGCTTTTGATGAAGACAAGTTTGAAAGTGGTCACGCTTTCGACGGCTCCTCCATCGCTGGCTGGAAGGGTATTCAGGCTTCCGACATGCAACTGATGCCGGACCCCGACACTGCCTACATCGACCCCTTCTTTGACGAAACCACCATCGTCATTACCTGCGACGTCGTCGACCCGGCCGATGGCCGTGGCTACGACCGCGACCCGCGCTCCATCGCCAAGCGCGCTGAAGCCTACCTGAAGGCCTCCGGCATTGGCGACACCGCCTACTTCGGCCCGGAACCTGAATTCTTCATTTTCGACTCCGTTGAATGGAACGTTGATATGTCCGGTTGCAGCCTGAAGATTTACTCTTCGGAAGCAGCCTGGACCTCCGGTGAAAAAACCGAAGGCGGCGGCGGTACGGGCCACCGTCCGACGGTCAAGGGCGGCTACTTCCCGGTTCCTCCAGTCGACAGCCTGCACGACATCCGTTCGGCAATGTGCCTCGCGCTGGAATCCCTCGGCTGCCCGGTTGAAGTGCACCACCACGAAGTCGCCACTGCCGGTCAGTGCGAAATCGGTACGCTCTTCAACACCCTGGTCCGTCGCGCCGACCAGACCCAGATCCTGAAGTACGTGGTGCACAACGTAGCCCACCAGTACGGCAAGACGGCGACCTTCATGCCGAAGCCGATCGTTGGCGACAACGGTTCCGGCATGC
>CAZLPR010000126.1:0-734 GCA_964561415.1 uncultured Dechloromonas sp.
GGCTACCAGTCGGTGCCGAAGCTGAGCTTTCCGGGCGGCCTGCTGATCGGCGACACGGCCGGCTTCCTCAACGTGCCGAAGATCAAGGGCACGCACATGGCGATGAAGTCGGGCATGGTCGCCGCCGAAGCGGTGTTCGCCCATCTTGCTCAGGATAACGCCGGGGCGGAAGCCACCGGCTACGCCGAGCAGATCAAGCAGTCGTGGCTGTGGGAAGAGTTGTACAAGGTGCGCAACATTCGCCCGGCTTTCAAGTGGGGGCTGTTCGGCGCCCTCGCCTACGGCGCCATCGATACCTACATCTTCAAAGGCAAGGCGCCGTGGACGCTGCGCCATCACGACGACCATACGCAACTCGGCGACAAGAACGCACACCCCCAAATCGACTACCCGAAAGCGGACGGCAAACTTACTTTCGACCGTTTGTCCTCGGTTTTTCTCTCGGCGACCAATCACGAAGAAAACCAGCGCTGCCATCTGCAATTGAAGGATGCCAGCGTCGCGATCAGCGTCAATTACGCCAAGTACGGCGCGCCGGAGACGCGTTACTGCCCGGCCGGCGTGTACGAAATCCTCGGCGAGGCAGAAGGCCAGCCGCGTCTGCAGATCAACGGCCAGAACTGTCTGCACTGCAAGACCTGCGACATCAAGGATCCGACTCAGAACATCAACTGGACGGTGCCGGAAGGGGGCGGCGGGCCGACTTATCCGAATATGTAAGGCGGAACTTGCCG
>CAZLPR010000126.1:744-5986 GCA_964561415.1 uncultured Dechloromonas sp.
CGCAAAGAATGACCGGTTTGCCGCATTCGTCCAGAACTTGCCGGCGATCCTGGCAGCTCAGGACGACCGGCAAGCCGCAGCAAGAAAATCAAGAGAACAGCAATTTTCGTTTCGTATCAATCGGAGTTCAAAGGAGGTTTCATGTCCAAAGACAGTATTCAGACAAGAATTCGGGCCAACCCGAAATTCGCCGAAATGGTCGGCAAGCGCACCCGCTTCGCGATCATTCTTTCCCTCACCGTGCTGGTGCCTTACTACACCTTCATGATGATTACCGCCTTCAATCCGGCCTTCTTCGCCCAGCCCATTAGCGAAGGCAGCATTATGACCATCGGCTGGCCAATCGGCGTTCTGCTGGTCGTCGGCTCCTGGCTGACCACCGGCATTTACATCAGTCGCGCCAATGGCGAGTTCGATACGCTTAATGAGCAAATTCTCAAGGAGTCGGCCAAATGAAGCGTTCGATTTATGCCCTGACCGCCGGCTCGCTGCTGGCCCTTTCACTGGTCGCCGTGGCCGCACCGGGGACGCTTGAAGGCGTTCAGAAACAGCCGATCAACGTCAGCGCCATCGCCATGTTCATGGTTTTCGTGCTGGCGACGCTGGGGATCACTTACTGGGCCGCCATGCGGACCAAGTCCACGTCCGACTTCTACACCGCCGGCGGCGGCATCACCGGTTTCCAGAACGGCCTGGCGATTGCCGGCGACTACATGTCGGCGGCGACGCTGCTCGGCCTGACTTCGCTGGTTTACGCCAAGGGCTTCGACGGTTTCATCTACACCATCAGCTTCTTCGTCGGCTGGCCGATCATCCTATTCCTGATGGCCGAAAGGCTGCGCAATCTCGGTAAATTCACTTTTGCCGACATCGCCTCCTACCGCCTCGATCAGAACCGCATCCGCACTTTTGCCGCCTTTGGCTCGTTGACCGTGGTCTGCTTTTATTTGATCGTCCAGATGGTCGGTGCCGGCCAGTTGATCCAGTTGCTGTTCGGCCTGGAATACACCTATGCGGTGATCTGCGTCGGCCTGCTGATGATGGTCTATGTCACGTTCGGCGGCATGGTCGCGACGACCTGGGTGCAAATCATCAAAGCCTGTTTGCTGCTCGGCGGCGGTACGACATTGATGCTGCTGGCCTTCAGCAAATTCGGCTTCTCCTTTGACGCGCTGTTCACGCAGGCGGTTGCGGCGCACAAAGCCGGCATCAAGATCATGGCGCCCGGCTCCTTGATGGCGAACCCGGTTTCCGCCGTCTCGCTGTCGATGGCCCTGCTCTTCGGGACGGCCGGCCTGCCGCACATCATGATGCGTTTCTTCACCGTGCCGAACGCCAAGGAAGCCCGCAAATCGGTGTTCTACGCGACCGGCTTCATCGGCTTCTTCTTCCTCGTCGTGATCATTCTGGGCATCTCGTCCATCGTCATCGTCGGCCAGGACCCGCAGTTCTTCGAAGGCGGCGTTATCGGCGGCAAGCTGATCGGCGGCACCAACATGCCGGTCATGCATCTGGCCAAGTCGGTCGGCGGCGACATTTTCCTCGGCTTCCTCTCCGCCGTCGCTTTCGCCACCATTCTTGCGGTCGTCTCGGGTCTGGCCCTGGCCGGCGCTTCTGCCATCGCCCATGATCTCTATGCCCGCGTGATCAAGAAAGGCACGGCGAGCAGCGCCCAGGAAATGCGCGTCACCAAGATCGCCACCGTCGGCATCGGCATCGTCGCCATTCTGCTCGGCCTGCTTTTCCGCGATCAGAACATCGCCTTCCTGGTCGCGCTGACCTTTGGCGTCGCCGCTTCGGTCAACTTCCCGATCCTGATTCTTTCCATGTACTGGAAAGGCCTGACCACCCGCGGCGCACTGTGGGGCGGCATTGCCGGCCTCGTTTCCGCTGTCGGCCTGGTCATCCTGTCGCCAGCCGTCTGGGTCAAGGTGCTGGGCAATGCCCAGGCCATCTTCCCCTACGACCATCCGGCAATCATCTCGATGACGACCGCTTTCTTCGTCACCTGGCTGCTTTCCGTCACCGACAAGAGCGCTCGTGCGGTCAAGGAAGCCGAAGCCTTTGAGGAGCAGTACATCCGGGCGCAAACCGGTCTCGGCGCATCGGCCGCATCAGCGCACTAATCACGCTGCAGATGGGACTTTGGCGAGCAGCAACGTCATCGTCTCTATCCTTTTTGGGCCTTCGGGCCCTTTTTTCTGCCATTAAATATGCTTTCCAGGGGCATAGGTAGCCTATAAGGCGATGAAGCTATTAGAATCATAATCCTATGATCAAGCTGCTTAGTTCCTGCTGGCCCAAAACGCTTCGCCTCCGTCTGATTCTAATCATGGGTGTGATTGTCAGCCTGTCGATTGCGTTTACCGGCTATTCGCTGACGCTCAAAGGCAAGGAATCCATTCTTCAGGAAAAACGGGAGCATTTGCTTGGCATCACCCGGGTTCTTGTCTCGCACCTGGAGACGCTGGGCGGTTTTGCCCAATTGGCGGTGAGCGGCAAAGCCGATCGCGGCAAAGACATTGCTGATCTCAATCGGCAACTTGCCGCTTACACCGACCAGATTGCGGCGGCTTTCCCCGGGATTGGGGTCGGCTATTACCATCGCGCGCTCGACAGCATCATTACCTACGGCCCGAGTGCCGAGTATGGCAATACCGTCGGTGTCAGCATCGGGCCGGATCATCCGGGCCGGGCAGTGCTGGCCTCCGGCCAGCCGGATGTCGTCAATGGCTTGCAGGTGCGCGGGGAAATCATGAATGCGATGACGCCGATCATCGAGCATGGCGAAACGGTGGGCTATATTTGGGCCAACGAACTGCTCGGCGACATCAATCGGCAGGTGCAGGAAATGCGCACCAAGGTTTATTCATTCACGCTGGCCGCGTTACTGCTCTCACTGCTGATGATCTATTTGATCGTTACCCGCCTGACGCGGGATGTCGAGACAATTAAAAGCAGTCTCAAACAGATGGAATTCAACCTGGAAGAGCGCATTCCAGCCTTGCCCGGCGAAACCGGGCAGATTGCCCAGGCGATTAACGCCATGGCGCAAGCCCTGCTCGAAGCCCAGGGCCGGGAGCGCTTGTCGTCCAAGACCGCGCTGCAGCATAGTGAAAACACCTTGCGCACCGCCATCGAGGCCATCGACGAAGCATTCATCATGTTTGACGCCGATGACCGACTGGTTTTCTGTAATGAGAAATACAAAGAAGTTTTCAGTGAAACCCGAGACATCCTCGTTCCCGGCTGCACTTTCGAGTCGCTTATCCGTTGCGGCCTGGCCCGGGGGATTTATCCGGCAGCCATTGGCCAGGAAGAAGCCTGGATTGCCCAGCGCCTGGCCGATCACCGCTCCGGGGACGGTTTATCCGAGCAGCAGAACCAGGAAGGGCGCTGGCTGCGCGTTGTCGATAAGCGAACGGCGAATGGTTATATCGTCGGTTTCCGGGTTGATATCACCGAACTCAAACACGCCACCGAGGTGGCCGAGGAGGCGAACCGCCTGAAGAGCGATTTTCTGGCCAATATGAGCCATGAAATCCGCACGCCGATGAATGGCGTGCTCGGCATGACCGAGCTTTTGCTCGATACGGACCTGGACGGTGAGCAGCGTGAATATGCGCAAATGGCCTCCAGCAGCGCTCAGGCTTTGCTCGGCCTGATTAATGACATCCTCGATTTTTCCAAAATCGAAGCCGGCCAGCTCGATATTGAGCAAATTGAGTTTGACCTACGCACATTGGTCAGCGACGTCGGCGACATGCTGGCACTGCGGGCCAGTGAAAAGCAGATCGAACTGACCTGCATGGTGGCCCCAGAAGTCCCTTCGATTTTGCATGGCGACCCGGGGCGTTTGCGCCAGATTTTGCTGAATTTGATGGGCAATGCCATCAAGTTCACCAGTGAAGGCGAGGTGGCGGTCTCGGTCAGCCTGGTTTGGGAAACGGAAGCCAGCATCAATTTGCATTTCGAGATCCGCGATACCGGCATCGGTATTCCCGAAAGCAAGCTCGAACATCTGTTTTCACCATTTACCCAGGCCGACACCTCGATTACCCGAAAATTCGGCGGCACCGGACTGGGCCTGTCAATCGCCCGGCGTCTGGCCGAGTTGATGGGCGGCGATGTCGGCGTCGATAGCGTCGAAGGCGAGGGTTCCACTTTCTGGCTGGAGCTTCCCTTCGTGCAACAAAACGGCAAGTGCCGCGTGCCGTCGCGCGATCGTTCGAGCTTGCTCGGCAAGCGGGTTTTGGTCGTGGATGACAACCCGACCAACCGGCGCCTGCTGGAAATCCTGCTGCAATCGTGGGGCGCTCAGCCGTTGCTGGCTGAAGGCGGTTTGGCTGCCTTCGAAATCCTGCAGCAAGAAGGCGCCGCCGGGCGCCGGATCGATGTGGTCATTCTCGACATGCAGATGCCGGAACTCAATGGCGAGCAGACCGGGCAGCGCATCAAGGCCAATCCGGCGTGGGCCGGCATTCCGCTGATTCTGCTGACCTCCGTATCCCAACGCGGTGATGCGGCCCGTCTCTCGCAGGCCGGTTTTAATGCTTATCTGAACAAGCCGATCCGCGACAAACTGCTCAAGGCTTGCCTGGAAACCCTCTTTGGCCGGCCGGCGGGTGAAGAGGGCGTCAACCCTGTGCCGCTGATCACTCGGCACAGTCTGGCCGAACTGGCGATGCATGCGCGCATTTTGCTCGTTGAAGACAATCAGACCAACCAGAAACTCGCTCTCGCCTTGCTGAATAAACTGGGGCATGAGGTCGATCTTGCGGCAAACGGCGAAGAGGCGCTGCACCGACTGGCCAGCCAATCCTACGATCTCGTGCTGATGGATTGCAAAATGCCGGTGATGGACGGTTATGAAGCCACACGCGCTATCCGGGCCGGCCTGGCCAATGTGCGAGATGCCGGCATCCCGATCATCGCCATGACCGCCAATGCGATGGATGGCGACCGTGACGATGCTATCGCGGTCGGGATGAATGATTATTTGACCAAGCCGATTAATTCCGAGCAGCTGAACCAGACGATTCAGCATTGGTTAAATAGCGGCGCCCCCGTGCCAACAGGCGAGGAGCCGCTTTCGGCGGAGCGGCTGCCTGAGTTATTGGCGGGCGAAGAGGCAATTTTTGATCCCGAGCGGATGCTGGATCTGCTCGACAACGATGTCGAACTCGGCGAAATCATCCTTGCTTCCGGCATTCCCGGCATGGCGGCCGAGCTGGGCAAACTG
>CAZLPR010000127.1:0-5969 GCA_964561415.1 uncultured Dechloromonas sp.
ATGCCGGTCCACCACGAGATTGCGCGCGACCCGGTAGAGCAGCGCCCGCGGATCGGCAATCGCCTCGCCGGACTGCTGCAGCGTCAGCACCCGCGCGTAGCTCTCCTGCGTCAGATCGGCCGCGCTATCGCGGTCATTGAGCTTGCGCGCAAGGAAGTTCAACAGTTCTCGGTAGTGGTGCTCGAACACGGATGGGCCAGGATCAGAATGGGAAAAACTCCCTTTCGACAGGCTGACTCGGGACCCTGGCGGCGGCTTGGTTGACGGGTTCAGCAGATGGGAATGGTTCTCATTATTGCAGATGTTGCGTCTTCTGCAAACCACCTCGGCAGATTCGCCGGACATGCCGTCGCCAACGGCTACTCTGGAAAATCGCAGATATCACGCCGGTGTCAATGTCCCGGCCCGGAAATTTTGGCTGGTTTTTCCGGTTGACCGCGAGATTTTGCCGGCTTGCGCCAGATCAGCGAGCCGCACTCATTGATTGACCAGACTCATCGGAGGAAGGGCATTCCGCTCTCATGCCTTGACGGTTTGCAAATAATCGAGACCCCTTTGCGCCTGCTGTTGCGCCACACACCGCAGCAACGGCTATTTTGTTAGGCCAGGTGTTGATCTGCGTCCCCAATTGGGGATGCGATAGGCCAGGGAATGCTTCCTGATGATTGCTGTGACTTTCAAAAACACAACCCCAATCGAGACAGGTCCAATTTTTCAAATTGATTTGTTCGATCAAGTACGGAAAATCGAAAATAACTGAGCCAAAGGTAGGCTTGGCCAGAATTTTTACAACACAAAATCTATTATTCAAATAAACATCCGCCTTACTGCACAAAATCTCTTGGGCTTATTGCTGTTATTGCCATATATTGCATCTTTTCATTTGTGTCTGCGGGCTGTCCTGACATTGTGAAGGAGAACCAATGTGGGTTTTTCATGATGCTTTTTCAGCAAAAGTCGAGACAGGCCTTCAGGCTTGTGTCTCTGACTCGATTTGGAAAGGGGGAGCACCTTTCACAAATCACTGCGCTCGAAACCCCGGCTGTCAGGCCGGAGATTTCAACCGCTTCGTCCTGCCCTAAAGGGCGGGGTTTCAAACCGGAGTGAGTTACGATGAAATTGGAACAATCTTACGTAATTTCGAAACACGCGCTGATGTTGAGGCTGCTTGCCAGCTACGCCATTTTTGTCACGCTCTGGATATTACTTTCCGGCTGGGTGCCGACGCTTTTAGTCAGCGACTCGACGCTGAGAGGCGTAACCGTCAATCTCCATCACTGGTTTCTCTCGGTCGGGCTTGATCAGCCCGCGGTATTCGCCGAGTTCCTGCGCCTCAGCTTTTGGATCGCACTCGGCGCGCTCGCTTTGTTGCTGATCACCGGTATCACCCTGCTCCTTTACTGGCGCCACGAAAGGCCAAAGTTCCGGGAGGAGCAAAAGCTGCTGGCGCAATACAAAACGATTTTCAACAATGCGATGGTTGGGATCGTGTATCTCAAGCACAGGCACGTCGTCTCCTGTAACCAGCGTTTCGAGGAAATTTTTGGTTATGGCCCCGGTGAGTTGATCGGGGAATCATCCGCAAAATTTTATAAAACACCCGAGACTTTCGATGCGATCGGCGAAGCGGCCTACCGGGTGTTGGGTGGGAATCGCAACTACAGCACGGAAGCCATTTTTCAGCGCAAGGATGGCAGCCCTTTCCCTGGCGCACTCAACGGCTGCGTCATCGATCCGGATCAGCCGCACGAGGGCAGTATCTGGATTTATGCCGACATTTCAGAGCGTTGCGAGGCTGAACAAAAGGCCAACAAGCTTTTACAGGCGGTTGAACAAAGCCCCTTATCCATCATTATCACCAACCGGGAAGGGCTGATTGAGTATGTCAATCCGCGCTTCAGCGCTATCACCGGCTATAGCTTCGATGAAGTGCTTGGCCAGAATCCACGCCTGTTCAAGGCTGATGAAACGCCACCCGAGACTTATCAGGAACTATGGGCAACCCTCGTTGCCGGCAAGGAGTGGCGCGGTGAAAAGCGCAGCCGTCGCAAAAATGGCGAGTTGTTCTGGGAGGAAACGAGGATTGCGCCGATTTTTGACCAAAAGGGCGAGGCGTCGCACTTTGTCGCGATCATGGAAGACATTACCGCGCGGAAGATCACCAAGCAGCAGCTGGAAGATCAAAAGGAGAATCTGGAAGCGTTGGTGAATCAGCGCACGAGTGAGCTTTCTGCGGCGCTGGAGCAGGCCAGGTTGGCCGATCGGAGCAAAGATGCTTTTCTCGCCAACATGAGCCATGAACTGCGCACGCCGCTCAATGCCGTGATCGGCATGGCCAATCTGGCCCGCAGCCTCAGCACGGAAGGCCGGCAGCAAAACTATCTCGACAAGATCGTTACCTCGGGCAAGCACCTGAATCGCATCGTCAATGACCTGCTTGATCTCTCGAAAATCGCCGCCGGTCATCTTGAGTTTGAAAACATCAACTTTAGTATTCGCGAACTGATCCGGGGCAGTAACTCGGTCATGGCGGATCGCGCCGCGAGCAAGGGATTGAAACTCACCGAGTTGATTGATCCGGCAGTCCCCGACACCCTGATCGGCGACCCGGCAAGGATCGAACAAATCCTGATGAATTTGATCAGCAATGCCATCAAATTCACCCCGCAGGGCGGCATTAAAATTCACGTCAGCGTGCACGCCCGCGCAGAGTGCAAAATCTGCCTGGATATTTCAGTTGAAGACAGCGGCATTGGCATGCGCCCGGAAGACATGGCGCATCTGTTTGAACCCTTTGCTCAGGCAGACGCTTCGATCAACCGCAAGTATGGCGGCACCGGGCTTGGCCTGGCGATTAGCCGGCGCCTGAGCCGAATGATGGGCGGCGACATCAGCATCGTCAGCCAAGTAGGAATTGGCTCCACCTTCAAAGTCAGCCTCTGGCTGGCGCTGGGCGACACCCGAACTCTGCAGGCGGTTGATGCAACAAGCAAACTGGCTGCCGCCGCAGCGTTGCCGAGCGCCTACGAAAATGTTCGCATCCTCGTGGTTGAAGATCAGGCATTGAACCGCGAAATTGTCGAAGCGCTGCTGGTCGCCGTCGGCATCACGCCGGATATGGCGGAAAACGGGCAGGAAGCGCTCAATGTATTGAATGAAGCCGGTCCTGAAGCCTTCGACCTGGTGCTGATGGACATTCAAATGCCCGTTATGGATGGCCTGGTGGCCACCCGGACCATGCGCAGCCAACCGGGATTTGCCGCGTTGCCGATCATCGGCATGACCGCCCACACCATGGAGCATGAGAAAACAATCAGCGCTGATGCCGGCATGAATGATCACATCGGCAAGCCTTTTGATAACCCAAGCTTCTACCGGACGCTTGCCCGGTGGATTCCCGCCATAAAGCAGAAAACGGCAAGCCCACCGGCGGAAGCGGCCCCAGCGCCCGTCGTACCCAAACCGGTAGTCATCGACTTGAGGTCGCTGGCGGGTATCGACTTTGTCAGTGCACTCGCCCGGTTTAACGGAAAAGAAGATCGTTACCGACACTGGTTGGCAGACTTCGTTGCTACTGCCGACAAGATTTCCGGCAACATTCGCGGCGAGATCGCCAATGATCGACCGGATCTTGCTGAAAAGCTGACGCATTCACTCAAGGGTCGCGTCGGTATGCTGGGCATGATGGACCTCCATGCCGAGGTGCTGGCACTGGAGCTGCGCCTGCGCGATGGCGAAGCGGCAGGTGATCTACTGGATGAACTGGAACATTCGATCGAGTTGATGCGAGACCAGCTGGCGAAAGTCCTTTTCCCGCAAAATTTACCCATTCCCACAGCGCCGGCCGTTGAAACAAGGGCGCTTGAACACTTTGTCTGGTGCGAGACCTATAGCGTTGGCGTGCCCGAGATGGATGCGCAGCACAAGAAGCTGATCGGCATAATCAATCAGTTGGCGGACTGCCTGCACAATGGTCTTAATTTGCCCGGGGCGGCCTGGATGCTTGAATCAAAGGAGGCGTTTCACAAGGCGCTGACTGAGATGTTTGACTACACGCAGTTTCATTTCAAGGCTGAAGAAACATATCTGCAAACGATTGGCTACCCTCGAATTCAGGCGCATCAAAGTGAACATGCTTCTTTTATCGATAAACTGGCAGAACTCAGCATGGCCGCGGCCGAGGGGAGCCTGGACATGTCCGGGACGCATCAATACCTGAAGAGCTGGCTCTTTGGGCACATTCTCAAATCAGATATGCAGTACCGCCAACTTGTCGAAGCCTCCGGCGATGTTTAAGGAGTCGCTGATTAATTCGGAATCCCCGCGAAAGCGGGGGATTCCGTGGATAAAAGCTGGATACCGGGTTAAGCCGGGAATGACGATTTTCAAACCAGTTTTAGTTAAGCTACACGCACAAAATTTAACGCTTCAGTCAGCAAAAAATAATTCCGTGAGGATCAAATGAGCAATCCATTCAAAGTTTTTGTGGTCGACGACGACCCGCTTATTCTCGATGTCCTGCAATCGATTCTTGAAACCGATTGCGCTGTCGAAACCTTTGCCACTGCCGAAGAATGCCAGGCGCGCCTGGCGAGCGAAAAGCCCGACATGTTCCTGCTCGATGTCAGCCTGCCGGGCATGGACGGTTACACCTTCTGCCGACAACTCAAGGATGACGCTGCCTTCAGCCGGATTCCACTGACTTTCATCTCCAGTCACGACACGATCGAGGCGCGGGTGTCGGGCTACGACGCCGGCGGCGAGGATTTCATCGTCAAACCTTTCGAGCCGGAAGAGGTGCTACGCAAGCTCAAAGTAGCGCAGCACATTGTGCAAAACCAGGCATCGCTGTCTGAACAGGTCGAAGCAGCCGAGTATCTCTCGTCGCTGGTCATGGCCAGCATGGATGAAACCGGCATTCTGCTTCAGTTTATGAGCAAGCTGATTGCCTGGGAAAATACGCGGGAAGTCGCCGAGGGTTTGCTTGAACTGCTGCAGCGTTATCGGCTCGACGGCGTGGTGCAGACGCGCATGGCGTATGCGACGCAGACCCTCAGCGCCAGCGGAGTGGACTTGCCACTTGAGGTTTCGGTGATTAATCATGCACGAGATCTGGGGCGTATTTTCGAGTTCAAAAAACGCAGCGTGCACAACTTTGAACGCGTCACGCTGATGATCAACAATTTGCCGGTCAATGATCCTGATTATTGCGGCCGCCTCAGGGACCATCTTTCAGTAGCGGCACAAAGCGTCGACTCTCGCCTGAAGGCGATCGAAACCGATGAGGCAAATCGGCGCAGTCAGGCGGGGATTCTGCTCGCGCTGGAAAGCGTTTCCGACACCCTGAATATCTTGCGTGTTGCGCACGAACGGGATAGTGCGGAAAGTACGGCCTTGATGCTGGCCTTGCAGGAAACCCTGGCCAATTCATTTTTCCGGCTCGGCTTGACCGAAAGTCAGGAAAATTTCATCCAGAACCTGATCGGTGACTTCATGAACAATATGGCGGATTTGCAGAGTCGCGGCGTTGAAACTCAAACGACACTGGTAAAACTAAACAGTAATCTCAGCAAGTTGCGCAGCCAGTAAGACCAGGGCATTCATCGCAGAAAGTCAGCTTACTTTTTGCTAGCGCATGTGGTAGCTGGCTTCGCAGGCTGGGTACGGGCATCGTCCAGGCCAAAACTGCGTTGGAGAAAATCGCAGACTGCGGCCATTTGCTGGCCAATGTCACCGTAATTGTCATGACTGCCGGGGATCAGCAGTAATTCGACAAGTTCGCTGCGGCGTGCCGCGTAGATTTCTCTGGCCTCGCTGACCGGCACGGTTTCATCCGCTTCGCCATGCGCGATGAGCACCGGGCAGCCGACTCGGGCGATGGTGTTGCCGGGCGCAATATCATCGAAGCGGTGGCCGATCACCCTTTGTACATAGCACAGAATGTAGGCACCCAGCGGCCAATGGGGAAT
>CAZLPR010000128.1:0-5941 GCA_964561415.1 uncultured Dechloromonas sp.
CGCCCGGCGGCGTAATAACGCGGCGGCGCGGCGCTGGTTTCACCCCGGATTCAACGACCGGCGCTTGAGCGAACCCGTCGCTGGCATCTTGCCCTTGCCGCCCGTCATTGTTGCGGTCAACGTTATTTTCGGGCCGTTTTTGCTGCCCCCCCTCGCCTTGTTTTGGCCCCATGCGGAAGGGCGTTCGTTTATTTTTCATAGTTCAGCTCCAGTGTCTGGCTGATTTGTTCCAGCGGCGGCAGTTCACTGACACTGCGCAGGCCCAGATCATCAAGAAATTGTTTCGTCGTGGCAAATAACGCCGGCCGGCCCGGTGTTTCGCGATGGCCGACGACGTCGATCCAGCCTCGCTCTTCCAGCGTCTTGACGACGTTGGTATTAACGGCAATGCCGCGGATTTCTTCGATGTCGCCGCGCGTCACCGGTTGACGGTAGGCAATGATGGCCAAGGTTTCAAGCATGGCACGTGAGTATCTCGGTGGCTTTTCCGGATTGAGCCGCTCAAGATAAGGCAGATATTCCGCCCGTGTCCGAAAACGCCAGCCCGAAGCTAGTTGAATCAATTCAGCCGGACGCTCGACCCAATCTTCACGCAACTCATCGAGCAGCTTGCGCAAAATATCCGTCGACAGTGCGTCGTCGAACATCTTGCGCAGTTCGAGCGGCGTCATTGGCTCACGGGCGGCAAGTAACGCCGCTTCAAGCACCTTCTTGACCTGACTCGTTTCCACCTTGATGCACTCTCACGTAAATCGGCGCAAACGCCTCGGTTTGGGTAAATTCGACCAACTTTTCGCGCGCCAATTCCAGCATGGCAAGAAAATGTACGACCAGCCCGGGCGCGCCCATGGCCGGGTCGAACATCGTTTCAAACTGGACAAAACCGCCGCGTTCCTGCAATAAGCGCAGAATGATGATCATATGTTCGCGTACTGACAACTCTTCGCGACTGATTTTGTGATTCTTGTTCAACCTGGTCTGGCGCACTACCGCCATCCAGGCTTCTTTCAGGTCATCGACCGAAACTTCCGGCAAACGCACGTAGAGCGACTTTTCAACCAGCGTCTCGACCCAGAAAAACTCGCGCTCGGCCTGCGGCATTTCGTTCAGCCTTTGACCGGCGATTTTCATCTGCTCATATTCCATCAGCCGGCGAACCAACTCAGCCCGCGGATCTTCGGCATCGTCGCCGACACCCACCTTCGGCCGCGGCAACAGCATCCGCGACTTAATCTCGATCAGAATGGCCGCCATCACCAGATAATCAGCCGCCAGCTCGAGATTGCTGGCGTGCATTTTCTCGATGTAATTGAGATATTGCCGAGTCAGCGGCGCCATCGGGATATCGAGAATATCCACATTGGCCTTGCGAATCAGATAAAGCAGCAGATCCAGCGGCCCCTCAAAAGCGTCGAGCATGATCGCCAGCGCATCGGGCGGAATATAAAGATCTTGCGGCAGATGCTGCAGCGGCTCGCCGTAAATGCGGGCGAGCGGCTCAAATAAAGCAGCCTGAGGCACGTCGACCGTAGCATTCATGGTCAAAAAAGCGTTACGCGTTCATCGCCGTTAGCAAAAAACGGTCGTTGTGCCCGATTTTTCATCAGTGGTATTCCAACCCCATTGATTCACGCACATCACGCATGGTTTCGCGCG
Organism: uncultured Dechloromonas sp.; assembly: GCA_964561415.1. Lineage (GTDB taxonomy): Bacteria > Pseudomonadota > Gammaproteobacteria > Burkholderiales > Rhodocyclaceae > Azonexus. The sequence continues at coordinate 1,657 of CAZLPR010000128.1, forward strand.
CCAGTTCACGGGCCTTCTCGCAACCGTCGGCAATAATGTTCTTGACCAGCGTCAGGTCATCCAGATACATCTGCGCCCGCTCACGCATCGGCGCCTGTTCGCGCAGGATGCCGTCGATCACCGGCTGCTTGCATTCGATACAGCCAATACCGGCAGTACGGCAGCCGTGTTGCACCCATTCCTTGCAGGCATCATTGGAATAGACCTGATGCAACTGCCAGACCGGACACTTGGTCGGCTCACCCGGGTCGGTCGGCATGCTGCGCACTTTCTTGGTCACCGACTCAGCCGATTCACGCAGCGTAATCGTATTGTTGTAGGACTTGGACATTTTGTGTCCATCCAGCCCCGGCATTTTTGAAGCCTCGGTCAGTAGCGCACTCGGTTCGGCCAGAATCATCTTGCCGGTGCCTTCGAGATAGCCAAACAGCCGTTCACGATCACCGACTGAAAGATGCTGAATTTCATCGAGCATGGCGTGCGCCTGCTCAATGGCTTCCTTGTCGCCATTCTGCTGAAAACGAGTACGCAACTCTTCATAGAGACGCGCCTTCTTGCTGCCCAGTTTCTTGACGGCTTCGCGTGCCTTGTCTTCAAAACCCGGCTCACGACCATACATGTGATTAAAACGGCGCGCCAACTCACGGGTGAATTCAACGTGCGGCAACTGATCCTCGCCGACCGGCACCTTGTCGGCGCGGTAGATCAGAATGTCGGCACTCATCAGTAACGGATAACCAAGGAAGCCGTAAGTGGAGAGATCCTTGCTTTCGAGCTTTTCCTGCTGATCCTTGTAGGTTGGCACTCGTTCCAGCCAGCCGAGCGGCGTCATCATTGACATCAACAGATGCAATTCGGCATGTTCCGGCACCCGCGATTGAATGAACAGGGTGGCCTGATTGGGATCGACACCAGCGGCCAGCCAATCGATAACCATGTCCCAGGTCGCCTGTTCGATACCTTGTGGGTTGTCGTAATGCGTCGTCAACGCATGCCAGTCGGCAACAAAAAAGAGGCACGGATATTCGTGCTGGAGTTTGACCCAGTTCTGGAGAACACCGTGGTAATGACCCAGGTGAAGGGCGCCGGTCGGGCGCATGCCGGAAAGAACACGTTCAGCGTACATAGTCGATCAATAAAGCCCAAAAATGGATTCAATGGCCCGCGCCGCGAAAATCACCAGCGGGTTCATCACGGCACCGAGAATGCCGGTGAATAAAAGAAGTAACAAAATAGGAAATCCCCACGGCTCGATCCTGGCAAACTTCCAGGCTAGATGATGCGGCAGCAGGCTGACCGCAACACGCCCACCGTCAAGCGGCGGTAACGGGATCAGGTTGAGCACCATCAGCACGCAATTGACGATGATGCCTATTTTGCTCATTTCCGAAAGCGGTAGCGTAAAGTCGTTGCTCGGCATCAACCAGGCCAGCTTGAGCATCAAGGCCCAACACAAAGCCATAAAGAGGTTGGCGCCGGGCCCGGCGAGCGCCACCCAGAGCATGTCTTTTTTCGGGTTGCGCAGACGGCCGAAATCAACTGGCACCGGCTTGGCATAACCGAACAGGAAGGTTCCGCCGGAAAACAGCAGGATCGATGCGGGAATGATGATGGTGCCGACCAGATCAATATGACGCAGTGGATTAAGGCTGATGCGCCCCTGTTGCCAAGCCGTTGGATCACCGAAATATCGCGCCGCGTAACCGTGTGCAGCTTCGTGCAGGGTAATGGCAAAAATCACCGGCAGGGCGGCAATGGCGATGGTCTGGATCAGGCTTTCTAGCATCGCCTTCTCAATCCAGACCGAATAGCGTCAGGGAACCGCGACCAGCCCGGATCAATTCAGGCGAAGCGCCCGTCAGGTCGATAATCGTCGTCGACTCAGTGCCGCAATGGCCGGCATCGAGAATAAGTTCCAGTTGGTCTTCCAGGCGATCCTGGATTTCCCAGCCCTCGGTCAGCGGCGCTTCGTCACCCGGCAACTGCAGCGTCGTCGTCAGCAACGGCTCGTTCAGTTCTTCGAGCAAGGCCAGCGCGACGGGATGATCAGGAATGCGCAGACCGATGGTTTTGCGTTTCGGGTGCAACAAACGGCGCGGCAACTCTTTGGTGCCTTCGAGAATAAAAGTGTAACTACCCGGCGTTGCCGCCTTGAGCAGCCTGTACTGCGTATTATCGACGCGCGCAAAGTGGGCAATTTCGGAAAGGTCGCGCACCATTAAGGTCAAATGATGACGCTCGTCGATCTGGCGAATCTGGCGAATACGGTCCAGCGCTTCGCGGTCGCCCAGGTGGCAGCCAAGGGCATAGCAGGAATCGGTCGGCAAGGCGACCACGGCGCCATTGCGAATGAAATCTGCCGCCTGCACGAGCAGTCGCTGTTGTGGCGAATCAGGGTGAATATTAACGACACGAGCCATAGAATTTACCGAATCAGACGCCAGACCGGCTTGAGATCTTCCGGCAGTTGCGGCAATTTGCCGAGGTCAATATAACTTTCCTGTGGCCCGTGGAAGTCCGAGCCGCGCGAGGCGTGGAAGGCATAGTGCCTGACCAGCCGGGCAAAATGCATCACATGGTCCGGCGAATGACTGCCGCAGGTGACTTCAATGCCCTGCCCGCCGACTTCCTTGAAGTCATCGAGGAAGCGCCGCATATCGCCCCCTGACATCTTGTAGCGCCCGGGATGCGCCACAACCGCCACACCGCCGGCAGCATTGATCCAGCCCACGGCTTCTTCAAGCGTTGCCCAGCGATGATCGACGTAACCCGGCTTGCCCGGTGTCAGGTAATACTGAAAAACCGATGGCACGTCACGGGCAATGCCAATCGAGACCATGTAGCGGGCAAAATGTGCTCGGGAAATCAGGCTGGGGTTAGTCGCAAAACAGACGGCGCCTTCGTAAACACCCGGAATGCCAATGGCGGCAAGCGCCTCGCCCATTCGCCTGGCACGTTCAAGGCGTCCGGTACGCAGTTCGTCCAGCCCGCCAGCCAAAGTCGGGTGCGCCGCATCGAAGCCGAGGCCGACGATATGAATGGGCGCGCCTTTCCATTCAATGGAAATCTCCACACCGTTCACGAATTCCATACCCGCGTCTTCGGCACTGGCCCGCGCTATCGCCAGACCACCGAGATCATCGTGATCGGTCAGCGCCCAAAGGTCGACGCCGTTATCTGCGGCGCGTTTGGCCACTACGTCAGGCGGCAGCAGGCCGTCGGAAACAGTCGAATGGCAATGGAAGTCGAAATTTACTGGGATCACAGAGGATAAAGGCTGGGCAAAACGCGATTTTATCACGAAGGCGGCCGACGCCCGGGATCGCTGGTGCAGTGCAGCAGGTTGCCTCGCTTATAGCATCCCGCTATAGTGCGCCTCGTTCCATGGGAGAGCGCAGGTTTTCTCTGCCGCCGAAGGCGCAATTTCACCCGAAAACGCTCAGGCAAAAGGACCACGGAACCGGTGAATTACTGGCGAAATCGCAGGTAATTCATCAGAAACTCTGGAGAGCGATGGCGACTGCTACGGTCAACATCCACCGATGGGGCAAATCTCTCAGGTATCGAGGACAGAGGGGTGAAACGCAAGACGTTGTGCTTTCGTTTCACCCTTTTTCCGTTTCTAGAACCAACGTTAATAAACGTTTGTAAAGGATTGATATGCTGAAGAAAACTGTTCTTAATTCCGCCCACCGCGCGCTCAGTGCCCGGATGGTTGATTTCGGCGGCTGGGACATGCCGGTGAACTACGGTTCGCAAATCGAAGAGCATCACGCCGTGCGCAACGACTGCGGCATGTTCGATGTGTCGCACATGTGCCCGGTCGATATGGTCGGTGCCGATAGCCGAAAGTTTCTCTCCCGCCTCGTCGCCAATGACGTGGCCAAACTGCAGGTTTCCGGCAAGGCGCTATACGCTGCCATGCTCAATGATGCCGGCGGCGTGATCGATGATCTGATCATTTATTTCCTGGACGAAACGCGCTTCCGCATCGTCGTCAATGCCGGCACTGCCGAGAAGGATCTCGCCTGGATGCAGGCCAAGGCGGCTGAATGGGCGCTTGATGTCAGCATCACTCAGCGCCGCGATGGCACCAACGCGCTCGGCATCATCGCCGTACAAGGCCCGAATGCTCGCGCCAAAGTCTGGCAAGTGCTGCCACAAACCAAAGCCGCAACGGAAGGCCTGAAAGCCTTTTTTGCTGCCGAAGTCGATCAATATTTCATTGCCAGCACCGGCTACACCGGCGAAGACGGTTACGAAATCATGCTGCCGGCCGCTGAAG
>CAZLPR010000129.1:0-5757 GCA_964561415.1 uncultured Dechloromonas sp.
GAGACCAGGGTGCGGGGGGTGAAAAGTTCCATGGCAGGTTGCTCAGAAGCCCTCGCCCAAGGCGTCGAGGCCAGCCGATAGGGTGCTGTCGTAAGTCATATAAATCCAGATGGCGATACCCAGCGTCATAAAGATAAACGCAATGGTCAGCAAGGTGCCGCCGACCAGCAGCAGGTCGCGGCCGCGTTTGGCCCGCTGCTCGCGGCTATTGGCCAGCACAAGGAAGGTTTCAGCCAACTGCCGGGCATTGCTGTGCGTGGCAAGGAGCGATTGCTCATCCGGATAAACGCCTTGTTGCATGAGCGCTTGCGCCGGCTCAACCGCCAACTGCAGTTGTGCGTTGACCCCGCCCCAATAGCGGCGCGACCATCCCGGCGATTGCATTGCCAGATCCCTGGCGACGTTTTCGATCGTGACGCCGGCGCTCAACATGGCGGCGGCGAGTTTGAAGCCAACGGCCATGGCACTGTCGGAAAAAAACAGCAGTATTCGCGTCGGCGCCGAGAGATGGCTGATGCGATAGATATTGATCGCGGTCGCCAATACGAACAAAACGGTCAGCCCGATCAATCCTGCGGTCAACTGCTCGGCGATGGCCATATCTGTCTCGTATTTCAATAAGGCAGCCGCTGCCGTGGGCGGCGTGATGTGTTCGCGAATCCAGGGCAGGATGTCGGTGTAGAGCAGGACAGGCGCCAGTGCGGCCGAAAACAGCTCGTTGGCGAGAATGAAAATAACCAGCGCGTGCTGACGGAACCAGGCTTGGCGAAGGGTTAAATGCGCGGCAGCGGCGCTGATCGCTTCCCGCATGCCGGCGCGCTCGCCCGAACCGAGAATGGCCAACACCGTGCTGTCGAAAAAACCCAGTTTGCCGATGGCTCTGGCCACGGCCTCGCCTTGATCGAGCGCTTCGAGGGCTGGGGCCATATCGCGTTTTTTGGCCGGATTTGGCTCGGCATTGACCACTGCAGCCAGCGCTCGGCCGGCGGATTCACCGGCTTGCAGGCGCAAACCCATCGCATTGAGAAAAGCGATTTTGTAGCCTGACGAGAAATACTCGCGCTGCCAGGGTTTGACGGCCAGCCGGTTTTTCATGCTCGGGGAAAATAGCGGCAAGCGGGGAATTCAGCCGGCTTGGCGGCGGAATCAAACCAGGGCAAGGGGCTGGCGTGGCTCTCGACGAAGATTGCCTCCATCGATAGCTGCCGACCATTGGTGATCGGCAGCAATTGCTGGTTGATCACCGCGTACAGGCGGGTCTGCAGGGTGAGTCGACCGAGCTCCTGATAGCTGGCCGGGAGCAGGCTGGTCAGGCGATAAATGGTTTCCAGCACCGAGCCGGCATGAACGGACGCCATCACCCAATGGCCGGTTTCAACGGCGCGCAGGGCAATTTCGGCGGTTTCCGGGTCACGGATTTCGCCGATGATGATGATGTCCGGATCCTGACGCAGCACTGCCCGCAACAAGCGGGCAAAGCCCAAATTTTGTTCGCTATCGACCTCCAGATGATCAACGCCTTCAGTGCGTATTTCAACCGGGTCTTCAATGGCGACGGCCTTTAAACGATCGAGCGGCAGGGCCGCCGCGAGTGCGGCCAGCGTCGTGGTTTTGCCGGCGCCGGTAGGGCCGGAGATGAGCACCAGCCCGCCTTGCTTGGTGTTGAGCTGGACCAGATTTTCCAGACAACGACCCAACGCTTCATTGCTGCTCAAAGCTTTGAGGGAGAGTTTTCGCCGCGGGTCGAGCAGGCGGATGACCATTGTTTCGCCATCGGTCTGGCCCGAGCAGCTGACGCGAAATTCGATGGTTGCGCCGTGCGTGACCAGCGAAAACCGGCCCTCTTGCGGATGCACATGTTCGGAGGAATCCAGACCGGATTTTTGCTTGGCCCAGGTGACAAAACGCCGCGCCGTCGCCGGTTCCAGCGCTATTGGCGCCTGCAAATAGCCGTGCACGCGCCGGCGGAGATGGCATGGCTCGCCATTGGTCAGCAAGCGGACATGCAGGTCAGAAGCGTTCAGCTCGATCGATTCGAACAGAATGGAAGAAAACTTGGCGGCAAAATCATCAGCCGAAGCGCTGGTAAAAATCGAGCCGGAAATGTTTTTCAAGTGCATCAACACCTCCGCCCGATCCACCGGCTCTTCGAGAATCGGCAGGCCATTGAGCGCGGTTGACAGCTCAATGCACTCGATCTCGGTCAGCGGATAGAGCGGGGCAACCCGCACCTTGCCGTGACTCACCCCCAAGGGCTTGAGCTGGAGCCTGCGCTGTAAATCCAGTGAAATATTCATGCTACGGCGACCTGGATGCCCCGGCCTGGCCGACGCCCGCCGAGCTGCTGCGTGAGCCCAGCCCGGGACTCACTCCGGCCGACAAAGGCGGCGTGTACTGCAATTGAGCGATATCGCCCTGCACGCTGACAGGCATGGCGCCACTCAACACGCCTTCCCAGACCAGGCTTCTTTTTCCACTCGTTTTTTGGCTCCCTGGCGCAACGCTATAGAGCCTGACTACGCTTTTTGTCACGTCAACAGAATAATTCTGGCCTGCAATGCGCACCATTTTCCCACTGGCCACAGGAATCGACAGCGAACCCGCTTCAGCGCTGCCGAGCAAAGCCTGTGTTGTATCGTGGATAAGAAGAACGCGCAGGCTGGCCGGCAATTGCTGCAATGATTGAGGCAGCGCAACCACCGGCGGCAACGCCATCCCGGGTGTTTTCAAGGCGGGGGGCGGCGGCAACTCAGGCCGGGGGTTGGCGGCGAACGGATCAGCCATCGGATTGGCCTCCGTCAGACCTTGCAACTGTTGCGCTTCGGCGGGAAGCTGCAAAAGCAATAACGCCAGCATCGACAAAATAGCGCGGTATTTCATGGCGCATAAGATCCGGGCAAAGGCTTGCTGGCCGCAGGCGACGCTTTATTCAGGGCATTCCCCTGGGCTTCGATCGCCTCCTGGCGAAGAGCCTCTTCTTTCATGCGCCAGATTTCCTGAGCGTTACCGGTGCCAGGGCTTATTACGGGGCCATTGACCACGGCTTGCCGGTCGCCGGCATGAAACACCGGCGCGTCGATAACGACTGGCGCAACGGGTTTAAGCGGCGCCACCGACACCACCGGCGCGACTACGGGGCCGACCATCCGACGGGTCATCGACGGCGTATCGGGGGGCGCAGTAATAGCCGGCGCTGACGACAGCCGAGCCCTGGCCTCACCCCCTTTGGCCACGAAGTATTTAATCCGGGGCTTCATCACGATGACCAGTTCTGAGCGCTGCACGGCAGACTGCGCCGAGCGCAAAACGCCCATGCCGGTATTCACCGTATTGTTTAGCTTGTCGTATTGAATGCCGGCCAGAAGAATGGTGTCGCCGGGCTTGGCCCGCACATGCGTATTGACTTCGCGACTGGAGGTTTGCGGCAGCGAGATTGTGCTGCCATTGACCATCGCCGAACCCATCGCCATCAGATCGGAAACGCGAATCGCGATATCCGAATAAATCGTCCCATCTGAAACATCGCCGGCCACTTCCAGCGTCACGCCGGTTTTTACCTGGCTGGTTTCAACCGAGCCGGCAATCACGGCGGTGCCGGAAATGGTTGGGCTGCCGACACGGGAAACATAGGTTGTCGCAATTTCATCTTTCAATGTCGCCCGGCCACCCGATAACAGCTGAATCTTGGGCTGGGAAAGCGAATTGATGTTGCCTTGCGAACGCAGAAATTCAATCAGGGCATCAATCGACAAGCGGGAGCCGGCGAAACTGAGCGATAGCCCCGTGCCGCCGGACACCGCATTGACCAGACCGACGGCGCCCAGGCCGGTCGCGGCGGGGAGTGCCGCAGCCGGCCCCATGGTCAGCGCCGTGGCGGGGACGGCACCGGCCAGCGCCCCCCAGTCAATGCCCATTTTTGACGAGTCGTTCAGGACGACTTCCCAAATATAGGTGTCGTAGATAATCAACGAGCGGTTTTCGCGCAGGATATCGAGATAACTGCTGATTTTATGGAAGGATTGCGAGCCGGCGCGAAAGGTGATCATGCGGGCGCTCTTGTCGAGAAAAACATCCGTGCCGCCCAGCGTTTTGACCATGATCGGCAACGATTCGAACAAGTCGGCAATCGGCGGCACCGGGGTGATGTACTGGCGATCGGCGGCGATATGCAACATGCCGTCCTTGTGGCGCCAATAGAAGCCGTAACTCTCGGCCAGTTTATTGAGAACTGTCGTCAAATCGCCGGAAAGATTGGTCATGCTGACGCTGCTGCGACTGATTTTGACCAGCGGGTTGTCCCAAACAATCGCCAGCGGCACGCGCGCGCCGGCCATGATGGTTTGCATGACATCCTGCAGCGGCGCATCGACAAATGACATCCAGGGAACATGGTAAGGCGGCAGCGGGTCCGAACTATCCAGCGGGCTGGCTACCAATACCGGACGGCCGCGCGTCAGGATAATGTCGTCGGCAGCCTCTTCGCCGTCGCTTTCCAGTCCGACAACTTTCTTCGGCATGTTCAACGGCTCAAGTTTGGCGACACGCGGCTTTTCGGGCAATGGCTCTCTTAACAAATCGCCCGTACAGCCCGCCAACAACAGAGGGAGCGCGATCAGACCAAGAATTTGCTGCCAAATACGCGGTTGACCGCAGCATTTTTGATGCGGCCTACCGGGCTGTTGCCGATGCTCTTTTTTGATCCCCACAGGACAAATCATGCCCTCGACTCCGCGCTAGCAGGATCAAAAGCCCAGATTTTCGAGTGAGATGAAAAACGCAGAGAAACCTCAGAGGCATGAGCAAACGCCGGGCTTTTACCCATGAACGCCTGAAAATTTTGTACCGATCTACTGGACAAATGGTGACAATTTACCGGCAAAAACCCCGAGGCGCCGGCGGCGGCAAAACGCATCACACAAGCGTGCGGACTGTACAGGAATAACGGAAGTCCGTCGCGCCGCATCCGACTCACGAGGCAGGCAACTTCGGAACGACGCCAAGACGACTCAGGCGGCGGTAAATTGACAAGGCGTAACGATCACGCAGCACCGGTGTGGCGGAATGGTAGGCGCCGATGGCCTGCCAGGTATTGCCATAGCGGGCCATGTTAAGCGCCAGGATATGGGCGCCGACATTAAGATTGAGGCAAGGCTCAAGCAGATGCGTCGCAGTGATGCCGAATTTGCTGAGATAAGGCAGCCATCGACTGTTAATTTGCATCAACCCGATATCCTGCGTGCCATTTGTATTCTGGTTAATCGCCCCGGGATTCAGGCTGGATTCCTGAACGGCAATGGCGTACAAAACCTGTGCATTGACCGCATACCGCTCGGCGGCGCTATCCCAGGTACAAGTTTCTGCGGCCCGCGCGCCCAGGGCGAGCAGGAGCAAGGTCAGCGGCACAGCTTTCCTGAGCAGATTTTGTCTATTGGGAAGAACAGCCTGATGTTGAAACATTGAGCCAGACGGAAACTTGAGGCGGTTGAGAAGAAAGCCATCATTTCGGCACGGTCTTCGATCCATGGCGGCATTTTAATCGCTGCCAAATCATTGCGATAGCGGCTCTCCCGCATTACGGCCCGGGCCAGCCGGCACTTTAGTTTGGCTCCCGCTTTTTTCTGCCAGATGCATCCAAAGGGCGGCAACGGTCCGAATAATCACCGGACTCGGCGGCGCCTCCAGACTGATGTGCCGGCGCGGATGTTTGCGGAGAAAATCGGGGGAGGCCGCAATGCAAGGCTCCGTCGATGCATATTG
>CAZLPR010000130.1:0-4285 GCA_964561415.1 uncultured Dechloromonas sp.
GGGCATGCGCCGCGCGCAGGGCATCGCCCGGTTGCAACTGCGAGCCCAACATGATGTCCGCCCGGCGGATATTGTCGTCAACCTGGAAGAACCCGGCCGGCCACTCGATGAGCGGCACCTTGTTGCGCACCAGTTCGGCGATTTCGTCGATGCGGGCTGCGGTCAACCGGGTAATTGCGATGTTATTGACCAACAGCGCCGGCCCCTGATCGCACATGCCGGTACAGGAAGTCTTGTCGATGCTGAGCAGGCCGTCTTCCGAAACCTTGCCCGGCTCGACCCACAGGTTGCTGCACAAGCGTTCCATCAGCGCCCGGTTGCCCTGCATGTGGTCGGTAATATTGTCCGAGAACAGAATCCGGTATTTGCCGCGCGGCTGGGTATACAAAAAGGAGTAAAAGCCGGCGACGCCTTCAATCTTGGTGCGCGGCACGCCGAGCCCCACCTGCATGCGATCGATCGCTTCCGGCGGAATCCAGTCGCAGGCCTCCTGCACCTCGCGCAATATCTGCAACATATTGTTCGGATCGCGCCGATAGCGAGCCGCAACACGGTCGACAACCCCGGAGACCGCTTCAGCGTGCATATCGTCAAGTGCCACGACAACCTCCCGAAGAATGCTAATGACAAAAAAGAGACAAAAAAGACTAGCACTAAACCACAACGCCATATTGTCCAGAATCAATTATTGGTCACTGATTTAACCATCAATTTATGCAAAGCATTTACGTATTGGCAACGCGGTAATTTTTAGCTGACATTCCCAACAATTCAGTAATTTTTGTCATCTATCATTAATTGGAATGTGCCACAATTAACCATGCTGCAGCGCAACATCCCTTGTTGGCGCCAAGCAAGTCATCGCCGACAAACCAAGGTGCTCAGACACCTCCAGACCAACTTGCAAAAGGAAAACAGTATGAACGCAATGATCGAAAAATCCCTGTCGACCGCAGCCCTCACGGGACTTCCGCTAGCCGGCAAAAAAGGATTGATCACAGGCATTGCCAACGACAAGTCGATCGCTTTCGCCGTTGCCAAAGCGGTGCGTGCCCTCGGTGCCGATATCGCATTGACTTACCAAAACGACAAAACAGCCAAATACACCCAACCGCTGGCCGAAGCTTTGGGCGCCCGTGTTTTTGAAAAACTTGACGTCACCCAACCGGGCAGCCTGGAAGGCGTTATCGCCAAATGCGGCGCCGAGTTCGGCAAAATCGATTTCGCCATTCACTCGATGGCCTTCTGCGAAGCCGAAGACCTGCACGGCCGCGTCATTGACACTTCCGAAGCCGGCTTTGATGCAGCCATGAATGTCTCCTGCCACAGCTTCCTGCGCATGGCCAGGGCGCTCGAACCGCTGATGACCGAAGGCGGCTCGCTGATCACCATGTCCTACCTCGGCGCCGAGCGCGTTGTCCGCAATTACGGCGTGATGGGCATCATCAAGGCGGCGCTCGAATCCGCCGTGCGCTACATGGCTTACGATCTCGGCCCCAAAGGCATCCGCGTCTTTGCCGTGTCGCCCGGCCCGATCATGACCCGTGCCGCATCCGGTATCGCCAATTTCAGTCAGTTGCTGGAAAATGACGCCGTCAAGGCGCCGCTCGGCCATACCGTAACCATCGAAGAAGTCGGTGCGCTGACCGCTTTCCTATGCACATCGGGCTCGTCGGGCATGACCGGCCAGACGATTTACGTCGACGCCGGCGCCCATATTGTTGCCTAAATTGGTCGCCTAAACCCGCCACACGGGGCGCGCCGCACCAGCGCCCCGCTTCACTTTTTTAGGAGCTTGCCATGACCCCCATTTGCGGCGAACTTCTGCCTGACCCGATCCCCGATCACCCGTTGCTCAACGGCCGGGTGGAAATCGGTCGTGGCGAAAATACGATTGTTCTGGACGGCGATATCGTCGATGGTCAGGCGCATGTTTTTAAAGTCCTTTCATCGCCGACCGACTATGCCTATTACACCGCACCGGATCGCCCGCTCGGCCCGCACTTCCCCATCGTCTATGCCGACCACGGCATTGCCGGTTGCTCTAGCCGCGGCTTTCCGTTTCATATCGTCGAAGTCGAGAAGCTCTACCCTTTACCAGGCGCCGGCAATGCCGCCGAAGTGGCGACCAAGATCAGCACCTCCTATTTCGACGCTTGCCGGATGTGGCGCAATCTGGCGCAGGACATGGGCCGCATTGCCCTGCACCATCTGGTCGTAACGCCGACCATGGGCTGGGACGACGCGGTGCAGCAGTCGCTCAAAGCGCTGGAAGCCTTTTCGACGGAATACGGCGCCCTGCCCGATTTGATCAAGGCCGACAATCTGATGATGCGCCAGGATGGAACGCTGGTCTTTTCCGACCCGGTTTTCATGGAATAAGGCATGACGATCAGCCAAGTTAAATTCATTTCGCGCGAACACGCCGAGTCACTGGCCGGCAATCCCAACACGGCGGTCATTTCAATCACCGACCCCGGCACGCCGGATGCCAATCTTTGCAAAGATTTCAAGGATGTCCTGCGCCTGTCATTTTATGACGCGATACCGGCCGACGAATATTTGCCCGCGCCCATGCCCGGCCTGTTCGACCACGTCATCGCCCGCCGCATTGGCAATTTTGTGCACCAACTGCGCGACGCACCCGACGAACTCTCCGTAATCGTGCACTGTGAATATGGCGTCAGCCGCTCAGCGGCTGTCGCGCTGTTTGTTGAGGCCTATGCCGAAGCCCCATTGTCGGCACGCGAATTCGCCTACGACGCGAATCAGTGGGTGGTTGACCGTTTGCTCAATCAATATCCTGATTTGCAAATCGAGATTCCTGCCGCCAATCAGACGCAGGATCGACGCACACAACAACGAACCGACTGAGCCGCAAATGCAACAGCGCAACCTCCGAATAACAAGCTATCCCGCATCATCCCGCTCATCCCGAGCCGCGCTGCTCTTCGTGCATGGCGCCTATGTCAATTCGAGCTGCTGGACCTTCAACTTCATTCCTTTCTTCCAAGCGCAAGGCTACGACTGCTTTACGGTCGATCTCTCGGGGCATGGCGAGAGCGCGGGCCGTGAGCGGATCGACGACTTCGGTCTCGCCGACTACGTTGACGATGTCACTTACGCCATCGCAGAAATCGGCCGCCGGACTATCGTTGTTGGGCACTCCATGGGCGCCAGGGTGCTCGAGCGTTATCTTGAAAAAAACACCGCCGCAGCCGCCATTTTCCTTTCACCGATACCGACCACGGGGACTGCCGGCAGCGCCATGCAATTGCTGCTGCGTTACCCAAATTTCCTGAAATCTCTCGATGCTGCGGTCAACGGCAAAATATCGGCAGAATCTAACGAGATGATGACGAAAATCTATTTTTCGCCAACCACTTCGGTGCAGGAAGCCCTGCGTTTTTTACCCATGATCAGCCCGGAATCACAACAAGCCGTCAGCGAAATGGCGCTCCCCGAAAGCCGCTTCAGGATTCGCCGACAGCCATTGCCTGCGCTGGTTATCGGCGGTACGGATGATGCCGTTTTCCCCGCTTCGATGCTGCATTTTGTAGCCAGCGCCTGGCGCGCCGACCTGCACCGTGCCACGGGTGCCGGCCATATGTTGATGCTCGAAGAGCGCTGGCGAGCCGTCGCCGAACACATGCTGGCCTGGCTGGATAAGCGAGTTTCGACGTAAAGCCGCTCGCTTCATAGCGACAGATTGAAAAGAATTGTCTTTTAGGAGCAACAACATGCACGAAAGCAACGAGCAGCTAAATCTGGTCAACAAGACCTACGACGAAATCCAGATTGGCGATAGCGCCAGCCTCGTCAGAACCTTGATGCCGGAAGACGTCAAGCTGTTTGCCGTCCTGACCGGAGACTTCAATCCGGGCCTCGCCGACCCAACGTATTCGGAAAGCGGCATGTTCCGCGAAGTGATCGCCCACGGCATGTGGAGCGGCTCGCTGATCTCGACCGTACTGGGCACGCAATTTCCCGGCCCGGGCACGACGCTGATCGACCAGTCTCTGCACTTTGCGCGGCCAGTGACGATCGGCGATATCGTCACCGTCACCGTCACCGCCAAACAAAAATTTGATCACAACCAGCATGTCATTTTTGACTGCGTCTGCACCAATCAGGAAGGCATGCAGGTGGTACGCGGCACAGCGGAAGTGCTGGCCCCGAGCGAAAAAATTTCACGCCGGCAGGATAGCCACCGGCCCGGCGTCAGCATTGACGACAAGCACGAGCGCTACACCCGCCTGCTCGCTCGCGTCAAAGGCCTGGAGCC
>CAZLPR010000130.1:4297-5445 GCA_964561415.1 uncultured Dechloromonas sp.
GGCGGTCGCCCATCCGTGCGACCAGGAATCGCTGAAGGGGGCGGTTTTTGCTTTCCAGGAAGGTATCATCGAGCCGATTCTGGTCGGCCCGGAAGCCAAGATTCGTGCCGTATCCGAAGAGTTCGGCATCGATCTGCATGGCATCCGCATCGTCAATGCCCGCCATAGCCATGATTCAGCCGCGATTGCCGTCTCCCTGGTGCGTACCGGCGATGCCGAAGCCTTGATGAAGGGCAGCCTGCATACCGACGAACTGATGAGCGAGGTCGTTTCCCGGGCCAACGGCCTGCGTACCTCGCGCCGGATCAGCCACGTTTTCGTCATGGACGTCCCGACCTACCATCGCCCACTGCTGATCACCGATGCCGCCATCAACATCGCGCCGACGCTGGAAGAGAAAATGCACATCATCCAGAACGCCATCGACCTCGCCCACATCATCGGCATCCCTGAACCCAAGGTGGCGATTCTGTCTGCCGTTGAGACGGTCAGTCCGAAAATCCAATCAACTTTGGATGCCGCCGCCCTTTGCAAAATGGCCGATCGCGGCCAGATCAAGGGCGGCATCCTCGATGGCCCGCTCGCCTTCGACAATGCTGTCTCCATCGTTGCCGCCAAAACCAAGGGCATCAAGTCGGCGGTTGCCGGCCATGCCGAAATCCTCGTCGTCCCCGATCTTGAATCCGGCAACATGCTGGCCAAGCAGCTGGAATATCTGGCCAATGCGCTGACTGCCGGCATCGTTCTCGGCACCCGCGTCCCCATCGTGCTGACCAGCCGCGCCGATACCGCCGAAACCCGCATTGCCTCCTGCGTCATTGCCGCACTGGTCGCCCACCACAACAGAAAAACAGGAAATGTCTGACATGAAACAAGGTATTTTGACGATCAACGCCGGCTCGTCATCAATCAAATTTGCGCTCTTTTCACTGGCTCATCCGATTTCACCGGATGCCGAAGTATCCGGCCAGATCGACGGCATCGGCACCGACGCCACCAAAATGGTCGCCAAGAACAAACTCGGCGAGCGCATAGCCGACCAGCTTTTGGCCGGCCGGCAGGTCAGCCACGCCCAATCGTTTGACGCTTTGCTCAAGTGGTTCACTGCCACCCATGCCGACTGGGAAATTGTCGCCGTCGGCCACCGC
>CAZLPR010000130.1:5501-5727 GCA_964561415.1 uncultured Dechloromonas sp.
CTGACCGGCTTCATTCCGCTCGCCCCCTTGCATCAGCCGCACAACGTCGCCGGCATCATCGCCCTTCAGGCTCTGCTGCCGAAAGTGTCGCAAATTGCCTGTTTCGATACCGCCTTCCACCGCAGCCAGCCTCAGGTGGCCCAGACTTTCGGCCTGCCGCGGGCGTTGACCGCAGAAGGCATCAAACGTTACGGTTTTCACGGCCTTTCCTACGAATTCATCGCCC
>CAZLPR010000131.1:0-752 GCA_964561415.1 uncultured Dechloromonas sp.
AACCCACCGGCCAAGTGCCGGCGCCGGCATCGCCGAACAGGATGACCGAACAGTTGGCATAGGTTTCCGGCCCCTTGCAGCCGAGCTTGTAGAGGCAATGGCCCTTGCGGTGGCCCTCATCACCGAATTCCATGGCAAAGCGGCCGGCGTCGAAGTGGGCGCGGCGCTCGCAGTTTTCGTGGATCAGCCGCGAGTAGGCAAATTTCGGCCGCCCCAGGTGGTCGACCGCAGGCAAGGCGCCGAAGGTCAGAAAATGGACGACCGTGGACAGGAAGTTGTAGGGATTGGGCGGACAGCCGGGAATGGTCACCACCGGCTTGCCGAGCACTTGCGAAACGCTCGATGCGCCGGTCGGATTCGGCCCGGTCGACGGCATGCCGCCCCACGAGGCGCAGGAACCGATGGCGATCACCGCCGCCGCGTCGGCCGCGCATTCCTTGAGCAATTCCATCGCCGTTTTGCCGCCGATCTTGCAATAGACGCCGCCATCCTTGGTCGGAATCGCCCCCTCGACGACCAGGATGTATTCGCCCTTGTGCTCCTTCATCGCTTGATGACGCGCCGCTTCAACCTGATGGCCGGCGGCAGCAAACAGCGTTTCGTGATAATCGAGCGAGATGACATCGAGAATCAGGTTTTCCAGCGTCGGATGCTCGGCGCGCAGGATCGACTCGGTGCAGCCGGTGCATTCCTGGAAGTGCAGCCAGATCACGCTCAGCCGCTTTTTGCTGGCCACGGCTTCGGCGACCGCC